>JANPNJ010000355.1:0-1640 GCA_031427395.1 Burkholderiales bacterium | reverse complement strand
GCGACACGGGGATTTTCACGCCATCTTTGGCGGTCGCATGCAAACGCAGCTCCACAATGTCGGAAAAATCGGCGGCGGGCTTGGGGTGCAGGCCGGTGTCGGTGATATTGCCGCTGCGCTCTTCCACCGACACGTATTTCGGCCCTTCCGTCCACGCCTCCAGCCGCAGCACCGCCCCCGAGCGCGATGGGCTGGTGATGATCTGGCGTATCGACAGGTCAAAGGGCAGCTTCACAAATTCGAGCTTGCCGCCGGAAAAGGAGCTGGTGGAAAAATTCAGCCGCTGCAGGCGGTCCACACCGGCGAACAATTCGCGGATGTACAGCCCATCCTGCGCGATTTCCATCTGTGCAATCACCGTGTCGCCCTGCGGCACGATGGTGGTGGCCTCGGCGTAGTTGGCACGGACAATGCCCATGCGCACAATCTTGTAACGCGGCGCATTTTTTTTCGTCAGCAGATACATCGCGTTGTGGTGCAACTGGAAGGCGGTGACTTCATCGTCGGGTGTGATGATGCGCTGCCAGTCGAGGGGCTTGCTGAAATCCCCAGTCGTCTCGGCGGTGTAAATGCTGATCTCCCGCGCGTCACCGTGCTCAACTTTGCCGATCAGCGTTTTGCCGTCGGAACTGAGGGTGACGCTTGGTATATCAATGTCGGCCAGCTTTACTTCCGCGCTGTTGCCAAACAAAAACTCATCACGCTCGGTGGCGCGCCCCGGCACATGGCGAAACGCGCGGCTGTGCAGATAGCGGTTTTTTTTCTCACCCGTCGTCTCTTGCGGCAGGCGGTTGTAAAAAAAGCTGCCGCTGTCCGCTGCCCAGCGGGTCTCGTCGGCAAAGCCGATGCGGTCAATCACCACACCAGTGTCGCGCGTTGCCGTCGGGGTGACGTCCAGAATGCGCAGTGATGTTTCTTCCGAGCCGCCGGCCGCCACCGCCACCACCACCGCGCGGCCGTTGGGGGAAGCGCGGAAATTGTCAATCGCAAAACGCTGGCCGACTTTGGAAATGGCGGCCGGGTCAAACACCATGCGTTCCGCGCCACGATAACCATCACGCACATACAGCTTGCGTGAATTCACGCCGGGGGCAAGTTTGTAATAAAACACGCGCGGGTTTTTGTCATCCCCCGCCACCTGCACGCCGCTGATGGCCACATTGGCCTGCGAAAGCTGGTTGATGCGCGTCTCCAGCGCCGCACGCCCTGGGATCGAATCCAGCAGCGCGCGGGTGGCGGCACTTTCGCCTTTCATGTAGGCCACCACTTCGGCATTGTTGACGTCTTCCATATGGCGGTAAGGGTCAGTGACACTGGTGTCGAAAAATGTTTCGCTGACAGGCCGCGCCGGAATTTTCGCCTGGCGCGTGGCAGGGGCGGCCACGACAGCGACAGGCACACGCGGCAGCGGATCGCTTGGCGGGGTGGCACAGCCTGCCAGAAGCAACGCCACGGTGACGCGCAACACCAATGATGTTGATAAAACAAGTCGGGGGATTTTCATGGCGGGAAACCGGTTAACAAGTCAGGGGAACGCTATCACAGCATCCATGTTTTGTGGGCAACGCCTGCAATTTTTGGATGGAAACCGTCGCCATACCGCGACATGGCATGCTCACCAATAATTTTCGACGATGATA
>JANPNJ010000354.1:0-1705 GCA_031427395.1 Burkholderiales bacterium | reverse complement strand
CCCGCGCCATTGACCAGGCAGCCGATGTCGCCGTCGAGCGAGATATACGCCAGGTCAAATTTGGAGGCTTCGACTTCCGCCGGATCTTCCTCGTCCAGATCGCGCATGGCGACGATTTCAGGATGGCGGTATAACGCATTGGAATCAAAATTCAGCTTGGCGTCGAGCGCCAGCACTTTGTTGTCGCCGGTGTAGATCAATGGATTGATTTCGGCCAGCGAACAATCACATTCGTCAAACGCTTTGTATAGCGATTGCATGAACGCCGCACCCTGTGCCACGGCCTGCTCCGGCACGCCGATTTTGCGTGCAATGCCTTCGGCGTCCGCCGTGGTCAGGCCGGTGGCCGGGTCAATCGACACCTTGTGGATTTTTTCCGGTGTGTGTTCGGCCACGTGCTCGATATCCATGCCGCCCTCAGACGACGCCATCAGGGTCACGCGCTGGGAAGTGCGATCCACCACCATGCCGACATACAATTCTTTTTTGATGTCCGCGCCCTCCTCGACCAACAGGCGCTTGACCAGGCGGCCTTCCGCGCCGGTTTGGTGGGTGATGAGCGTCATGCCGAGAATTTTCGAGGCATGGTCGCGCACTTCATCAATGGATTTGGCGACCTTCACGCCGCCGCCCTTGCCGCGCCCGCCGGCGTGGATCTGCGCCTTCACCACCCACACCTTGCCGCCAAGCGTTTCGGCGGCCCTGACCGCCTCATCAACCGAAAAACAGGCGATGCCGCGCGGCGTGGCGACACCATATTTGCGCAAGATTTCCTTGCCTTGATATTCATGGACGTTCATGGGAAACCTTTGGGAGTGGCGGGTGAATCACAAGGGATGTCACCGGCACAATGGGTGACAGGCTATTTTAGCAGCGCGACATCGGGAATCCGGCGCATCAAAATTTCGGCAGACTTTTCACTTTTTGTCCGGGACAGAGGGTGGCGTTGACGCCTCCGCACGAAACCATTTCGGATAATACTTGGCGACCGCGCCGCCGTCGGTGGCAAGCGCGTGGCAGCGATCCAACTGGAAAGGCTTGCTGTCGCCGTCCTGCTTCACCTGCCCGGCCAGTGTCTGGAAGGCAGTGGTGGCCAACATGGCAATCATGTCGGTCAGATGGGTGCAGCCCTTGGTTCCCGCAAATGTTTTCCGCACGGCCTCGCTGAAGCCCGGCCGCATGGACATGCCCACCAGTTGCTGATATTTCGGCGTGATGGTGTCACAAAAGCCCGTATAGGGCATGGCATCGGTGGCCGCTTCGGCGCTGACGATGACGAGCGAGGCATCGTAGGTGAAGCGCAGCCACATCGAATGCACCGGCTCACCGGCAGGCTTTTCGCCGCTGACCAGCTTGAAGGCAAAATCTTTTGTGTCCCGCAAATGGCCTTCGACTTCAAACAGGCCATCGTCGCGTTTGTAGCCGCGCAGCGAGATGGTGCGGTGATGCAAGGGTTGGCGGGCGGCGGGTGTGGACAATGGCATGACTGTTCCTGTGGTTGAAACCGAATACCAATAAAAAACGCCCCGCAGGGCGTTTTTTATTGTGACGTGGTGACCTGTCAGCCCAGTTTACGGTATGTCTTGATGGCGTTGGCAAATTCAACACCGTTCTGGAAACGCTGCTCCATGTCTTTTGCCAGCGCCTGGTCAATGAAGTCCGGCACCCACGCCGGCAATGCCGGGTTGAATTCCATGATGTTCGG
>JANPNJ010000353.1:0-7745 GCA_031427395.1 Burkholderiales bacterium | reverse complement strand
GCCTATCGGCCGATTATTGCGCCGGTGGTGAAAACCATCACGGCCAACAGCCCGGCGGCGCGCGCGGGCTTGCGCGAAGGCGATCGGATAGTTGCGGTCAACGGCAAAAAAATCAGCCACTGGCACGAGTTGGTCGAAATCATTGTCAAAAGCCCCGGTGTGCCGGTCAAGCTGATGGTGGAAAGCCGTGGCGAAGTGTTTGACGCCAGCGTCACCCCCTATGCCCACAGCGAGCGGGGGCACACCATTGGCCGCATTGGGGTGTCGCCGCACCTTGATCCGGCAGCCAACGCCGCATTGTTTACCACGGTGCGTTACGGTGTGCTCGACGCGATGCCAAAAGCAGTGGCAAAAGTCTGGGAAATGTCGGTTTTCAGCCTGAAAATGCTCGGCCGCATGGTGACCGGCAATATTTCCTGGAAAAACCTCTCAGGCCCTATCACCATCGCCGATTACGCCGGTCAATCCGCGCAAATGGGGCCGATTTATTATTTGTTGTTTCTGGCGATGATCAGCGTCAGCATCGGCGTGCTCAATTTGCTGCCCATCCCTGTCTTGGACGGGGGGCAGTTGCTGTATCATATCGTCGAATTGATTAAAGGCAGTCCAGTCTCGGAGCAAGCGATGGAAGTCGGCCAGCGTGTCGGGCTCGCGCTGTTGCTTGGTTTGACCGCTTTTGCCTTCTTTAACGACATTCATCGTCTTGTTTCAGGTTGATTTTTTGATGCCTCGATTTTCCAGCACTTCCTCCCCGCACCGCGCCATTTCCCGCCTGCTTGCTGCCCTGATCGGCGGCTTTTTTTCTTTGGCGGCCTTTGCCATCCAGCCCTTTGTGGTGCGCGACATCCGTGTTGAAGGTGTGCAGCGCACCGAGGCGGGCACCGTGTTCAGCTACCTGCCGGTCAAGGTCGGTGATCGCATGGACAACGACAAGGCCGCGGCCTCGATCAAAGCCCTGTACGCCACCGGTTTTTACACCGATGTGCGCTTGGAGGTCGAAAACGACGTGCTGGTGGTGTTTGTCGCCGAGCGTCCGGCCATCGCGCAGATCGAGATCAACGGCGCCAAGGAATTCACCAAGGACAATCTGAAGGACGGCCTGAAAACGGCGGGCATTTCGGAGGCAAAAATATTCGACCGCTCGCTGCTCGACCGCGCCGAAAAAGAAGTCAAGCGCCAATACACCAGCCGCGGATTTTATTCCTCCAAAGTCACCACCACGGTCACCCCCCTCGAGCGCAACCGCGTGTCGCTCACCTTCACCATTGACGAGGGCGAGCCGTCGAAAATTGTTGACATCAACATCATCGGCGCCAAGGCGTTCAGCGAATCCACCCTCCTGAAGGAATTCGAGCAAACCACTTCCGGCTGGTTCACGTTCTTCACCAAGGACGACCAGTACTCGAAACAAAAACTCTCCGGCGACCTCGAAAAACTGCGCTCGTATTACAGCAACCGCGGTTATCTGGATTTCAACGTCGAATCCACCCAGGTCTCCATCACCCCGGAAAAAGACAGGATTTTCATCACCATCGTGGTGAACGAAGGCCAGGTTTACAAAATTTCCGATGTGAAATTTTCCGGGGAACTGAAAATCCCAGAAGCCGAAATGCGTGCTTTGCTGTTGTTCAAACCGGGTGAAACCTTCGCCCGGCAAAAAGTGGTGGACTCCATCAAGGCCATCACCGACCGCCTCGGCAATGACGGCTATTCTTTTGCCAACATCAATCCGGTTCCCGAGCGCGACCCGGTCACCAAGCTGGCCAGCTTCACCATGTTTGTTGATCCCGGCCGCCGGGTGTATGTGCGGCGCATCAACGTGCAGGGCAACAGCCGCACCCGCGACGAAGTCATCCGCCGCGAGATGCGCCAGCTCGAAGCGGGCTGGTACTCGATTGACAAGATCAACCGCTCCAAGGAGCGGCTGGAGCGCACCGGATTTTTTGAGGAAGTGACTGTCGAGACCCCGGCGGTGCCCGGCACCAACGACCAGGTTGACCTCAATGTCACGGTCAAGGAACGCAACACCGGCTCGCTGCAATTCGGCGTGGGCTACGGCAGCGGCGTGGACAGACTGACCATTTCGGCATCGGTGTCGCAGGCCAATATTTTCGGCACCGGCAACCAGCTTTCATTCCGCATCAACAGCAGCCAGGTGAGCCGCGCCTATGAGGTGTCCTACCTCAATCCGTATTGGACGGTGGACGGCATTTCGCGCGGCTTTGATCTCTACGAGCGCGAGCTCAACACGGCGGGCACCAACACCGGTGACTTCAGCTCACGCGCGGCCGGTGCCGGCCTGCGTTTTGGCGTGCCGGTCACCGAATATGACACCATCAATTTCGGTGTCGGCTGGGAGCGCACCAAAATCGCGCTCAATGCATTCAGCCCGCCGCGGTATTTTGACTATGTGCGTTCGTTTGGCACCAGCAGCGACACCATCCGCGCGACCACAGGTTATGCGCGTGATACCCGCGACAGCATTTATTTTCCGACGCGCGGCTTTTTGTTTGAGGCTGGTTTCGAGGCGGGCTTGCCGGGCGGTGATCTGAAATATTTTCGCGGCCAGATCAAAGCCCAATACCTGCGGCCGATTTGGGGACCCATTATTTTCAGCGCCAACGCCGAGCTGGGCATGGCCAACGGCTACGGCAACAAACCCCTGCCGTTCTTCAAGAACTTTTACGCAGGCGGTGTTGATTCGGTGCGCGGCTACCAGAGCGGCACCATCGGCCCCAAGGACATCAACGGCGAATACATCGGCGGCAACAAGCGCCTGGTCGGCAATGTCGAGGTGTTGTTCCCGATGCCGGGTGTCAAGGCCGAAAAATCGGTGCGCCTCTCATTGTTCGCCGATTTTGGTTATGTCTGGAGCGAAGACCAGCGCCTGCTGCTGGGTGACCTGCGCACCTCGGCAGGCCTGGCGGTGAGCTGGTACTCGCCGGTGGGACCACTCAAATTCAGCCTCGCCAAGCCTTTCCAGACCAAACCAACCGATCGCCTGGAACGCTTCCAGTTCCTGCTGGGACGCGCCTTCTAACCTGCATATTTCACGGGGGCGCGTTCGAGAGTGGGTGGATGGGCGAGTAATTTTTCACTCGACTGACCGAGCAATATCGAGATATTGCGAGGGAAGAGAGTGGAAAAGGACCGCTCAGCCGCCCGCTATCGAACGAGCAGGCCATCACTCTCACGAAGGTCAATTTGGATTTGCCGGAACTGTCGGTTGCCAAGAGTGAGGTTTCAAAGCAAAACAGGCCGACCCGTGAAATATGCAGGTTAAAGCCGCATTGTGGTTTAATTGGCGAATCCGCGACCCGTCGCTCCCACGTTACTGGTTCTTATGTTGCGATTGTCCTCAATTCCCCGCGCTGTTGCCTGCATGGTGGTGTTTGCCGGTTTGTTGGCTGCACTTCCTGCCGCCGCCGCCGATTTCAAAATCGGCTTTGTTGACCGCGAGCGCATTTTGCGCGAATCCGGTGCCGCCAAACGCGCCCAGGCCAAGCTGAAAAAAGAATTCGCCACGCGCGAAGCCGAGCTCGAAAAAATGGAAAAGCAGGGGCGCGACCTGGAAGTGATGCTGCAAAAGGAATCCGTCACCCTGCCGGCCGCCGAAGTGGCCGCCCGCGAGCGCCAGCTTGCGCAACTCACCCGCGATTTCAAACGCATGCAGCGTGAATTCCGCGAAGACCAGACCCTGCGCAGCAACGAGGAATTGGTTTCATTGCAGGAGCGCGCCAACAAGATCATCTCCGAGATCGCCGAAAAAGAAAAATTCGATCTCATCGTGCAAGAGGCGGTGTTCGCCAGCACCCGCATCGACATCACCGACAAAGTCATCAAGGCGCTCGGCGACAAGTGATTTTTGTTCAGTTGTTGAGGTGGCGTTTGAACCGCCGATGGACGCCGATGCCCGCCGATAAAACCCTGCCTGTGAATGTCATTCCGAACGGTTTTTTGTGAGGAATCCCATCCGGGTGCATAGCACAGCGACGTGGGTTGGGATGCCCCTTTCCCCTTGATGCGATGACCAGAAACGCGCACATCGGCGAACATCGGCGTCCATCGGCGGTTCCAATAAATTTCGCCGCACCCCACAATTCCACCACCGCGTGCGAAAATAACGCATGTATTTACGCGATCTACAATCGAGGTTCGGCGGTGAAATCATCGGTGAAGTGGCCGCCCCGCTCACATCGGTTGGCACCCTGGAGCGGGCGACGCCGACCCAAATCACTTTTCTCGCCAATCCAAAATACCGCCGCGCACTTGACCACACCAATGCGGGCGCGGTGATCGTCGCGCCCAGCGAGCGTGATGCCACCGGCAAGCCGCGCATTGTCATCGACAATCCCTATGCTTATTTTGCGCGCGTCGCGCAGTTGTTTTCGCCGCGCCCGGTGTTTGTGCCGGGCATTCATGCCAGCGCGGTGGTGGCCGCTTCGGCCAGGGTCGCGGCCAGTGCATCCATCGCCGAATTTGTCTCGATTGGTGCCCATGCCAGTATTGGCGAGGGCGTGGTCATCGGTGCCGGATCGGTCATAGGTGAAAACACGGTGATTGGCGCGGGGACGGAATTGATGGCGCGGGTGGTGATCTATCCGGGCAGCCGAATCGGCGCGCGCGGCCTGATTCACGCGGGTGTGGTGATCGGCGCGGATGGGTTTGGTTTTGCCAACGACGCCGGCGTCTGGCTGAAAATCCCGCAAACCGGCCGGGTGCTAATCGGTGACGATTGCGAAATCGGTGCCAACACCACCATCGACCGCGGCGCCATCGACGATACCGTCATTGGCAATGGGGTGAAACTCGATAACCAGATTCAGGTCGGGCACAATTGCAGCATTGGTGAGCACAGCATTGTGGCCGGCTGCACCGGCATCGCCGGCAGCACCAAAATCGGCAGGCGCGTGATGATCGGCGGCGCGGTGTCGATCACCGGGCATCTGGAAATCTGTGACGACGCGGTGTTGTCGGCGAATGCCTTTGTCACCAAATCGATCACCGTGCCCGGCATGTACAGCGCAGGCTTTCCGTTGATGCCGCACGACGAGTGGCTGAAAAACGCGGCGCAACTGCGCCACCTTGACGAGATCGCAAAAAAAATCAGAAAGCTTGGGGAAAAAAATGAGTGAATCCACCGCGATGGACATTGAGGAAATCAAAAGCTATTTGCCGCATCGTTATCCATTCCTGTTTGTGGATAGGGTGCTGGAAGTGGATTTGGCCAACAAAAAAATCCGCGCGCTGAAAAACGTCAGCGTCAACGAGCCGCATTTTCCCGGCCACTTCCCGTATTTCCATGTCATGCCCGGCGTGTTGATTATTGAGGCACTGGCGCAGGCATCCGCGATTCTTTCGTTCAAGATGATGGGCACCAAGCCGGATGACAAGACGGTTTATTATTTTGCCGGCATTGACGGCGCGCGTTTCAAGCGCCCCATCACACCGGGTGACACACTCATTCTCGAATCCACTGTCATCAATGAAAAGCGCGGCGTTGTCAAATTCGCCGTGCGCGCCCTGGTCGGTGAACAATTGGCATGTGAGGCCGAGCTGCTTTGCACCATGCGCAAGGTGCCCTGATGGGCGTGATCCACCCGACTGCCATCATCGATGCGCGCGCCAGGCTCGGCGCCAATGTCAGCGTCGGCGCGTACAGCGTGATCGATGGGGATGTCGAGATCGGTGACGGCACCACCATCGGCCACCACGCGGTCATCACCGGCCACACCAGCATCGGCCGCGACAACCGCCTGTTTCATTTTGTCTCCATCGGCGAGGCCAACCAGGACAAAAAATACCAGGGCGAGCCGACCCGGCTGGTGATCGGCGACCGCAACACCATCCGCGAATTTTGTTCGCTCAACCGCGGCACGGTGCAGGACAAGGGCGTGACCACCATCGGCCATGACAATTGGCTGATGGCCTATGTGCATGTGGCACATGATTGCATTGTCGGCAGCCACACCACCATCGCCAATTGCACACAGTTGGCCGGCCATGTTGAAGTCGGCGATTGGGCCACACTCGGCGGCTTCACCGGTGTGCACCAATTTGTGAAAATCGGCGCGCACGTGATGTGCGGGGTGTCGAGCGTGGTGTTGATGGACATTCCCCCCTATGTGACCTGCGGCGGCAATCCGCTGGCGGCGGTGGGCATCAACGCAGAGGGTTTGAAACGTCGTGGTTATACGCCGGAACAAATCAGCAATGTGAAGCGGGCATATAAAACCCTGTATCGCACTGGCCTGGGATTTGCCGAGGCCAAGGCGGCAATTGCGGCCGAAAACGCGCCGGAATTGCGCGTGCTGGCGGATTTCCTGAACGCCTCGACACGCGGCATTGTGCGCTAAATGAAAATCGGCATTGTCGCGGGTGAACCCTCAGGTGACGCCATTGCCGCTTCGCTGATCCGCGCGCTGCGGGAAGAATATCCCCACCTCGAATTTGTCGGCATCTGTGGCCCGAAAATGCAATCGGCCGGTGCGCGCTCCTGGTTTGACATGGAAATGCTTTCCGTGCGCGGCTATATGGAAGTGATAAAACGATTTTGTAAAATTTTCGCCATGCGCCGTGCGCTGAAGGCGCGGTTGTTGCAGGAAAAAATTTCCCTGTTCATCGGCGTCGATGCCCCCGATTTCAATCTTGGGCTCGAGCGCGATTTAAAACATGCCGGAATCACCACGGTGCATTACATCAGCCCGTCAATCTGGGCATGGCGCGGTGAGCGCATTCGTAAAATCAAAACAGCGGTTGATCACATGCTGACGATTTTTCCGTTTGAGCAGGCAATTTATGACAAGGCTGCCATCACCTCGACCTACGTCGGGCACCCTTTTGCCGATGAAATCCCGGTGACATCACAGTTCGCAACGGCGCGTGCGCAACTGCGCCTGAAGCCGTCACAGTTGGTGGTGTCGCTGCTGCCCGGCAGTCGCCAGACTGAGCTCGATTACCACGCCGGTTTGTTTATTGAAACCGCCAAGTGCCTCATTAAAAAATTTCCAGACGCGATATTTTTGGTGCCGCTGGCCACCCGCGAAACGCGCGAGCAGTTTGACGCGATGAAATGGAAACTGGGCGCGCAGGATTTGCCGATGCAGATTTTGTTCGGCCATGCCAATCTGGCGCTGGCCGCCGCCGATGTGGCGCTGGTGGCGAGTGGCACCGCGACGCTGGAGGCGGCGATGCTGCGCTGCCCGCATGTCATCGCCTACAAAATGTCGCCGACGACCTACCGCATGATGAAAGGGAAGGCGTATCTGCCCTATGTGGGGCTGCCGAATATTTTGGCCAATGAATGGCTGGTGCCGGAGTTGCTGCAGGTCGATGCCACACCGCAAAATCTGGCGCAGGCGCTGGGCAACTGGATCACCCACCGAGATGCCGCCCATCGCCTGCGCGAACGGTTTGCGGTGCTGCACCAGAGCCTTGCGGTCAACAATGCCCAACGTGTGGTCGATGCGCTGCGGCCTCATATTGCCCCTTACATCGCCCCGCACATTGCGTCCCAAAAAAATGCCGAACCCATTGCTGCATAACCTACTTTGCTGCGGCGTCGATGAAGCCGGGCGCGGCCCGCTGGCGGGCGCGGTGTTTGCGGCGGCGGTGATACTCAATCCAAAAAAGCCGATTGCCGGTTTGGCGGACTCAAAAAAACTTTCCGAAAAAAAACGCCTGCACCTTGAGCAACAAATTTTGCACGACGCGCTCGCCTGTGCGGTGGCTTTCGCCAGCGTGGA
>JANPNJ010000352.1:0-5095 GCA_031427395.1 Burkholderiales bacterium | reverse complement strand
ACAGGGCAACGTGCTGACCAATCTCACCGCGCAGCGCATCCAGGAATTGATTCTCGACGGCACCATTTCCGGCGGCATGATTCCGAAAATAGATTTTGCCCTGGATGCGGTGAAAAACGGCGTCAAAAACGCGCACATCATCGACGGCCGTGTGCCACATGCCCTGTTGCTCGAGGTGCTCACCAGCGGCGGCGTGGGCACGCTGATTCGCGGCGCGAGCGCCAATCGCGGGTCGGGACGTTAGTCAGCACAAAAATAACAAACCCATTATCCGGCAAGGCGTTCGCGGCATTTTGGCTGAAATTCCGCACCATTGCTGGTGTTTGTCAGTCAAAATTTCCGCCCATCAGCCCGATGGCAAAGCGCGCGAAGCCAAACGCAAGCCACGATTTGAAACGCAGCCACACACCGCGTTGCTGCCAGCGCGCCAAACTGAGTTGCACGGCGTTTTGCGCGATCTCATCCATCACTGATGCGCGCAACGCGCGCGCGAATGGCACATCTTGCGCGACGATATTGGCCTCCCGGTTATGCAGCAGGCTGAACGGATCAAGGTTGGACGAACCCACCGTTGCCCAATGCCCGTCGATCACCGCCACCTTGCCGTGCAGCATCGACTGGTGGTATTCGTGGATGGCGATGCCCGCGCCAAGCAGCCGGTCATAGAGCGCGCGTGTCGCCCATTGCAAGAACGGGTGATCGGCCGCGCCCTGCAGCAGCACCGTCACCGTCACCCCGCGTTCGGCGGCGTTCATCAATGCATTGCGCAATTTGCGGCCGGGGAAAAAATACGGGCTCACCAGCAAAATTTCTTTTTTCGCGGCGCTGATGGCCTGCAAATACGCGCGCTCGATATCACGGCGGTGGCGGAAATTGTCGCGCGTCACAAAGGCGAGCGCAGCCTCACCGGCCTCACCGGCCTCACCGGCCTCACTGGCCTCACTGGCCTCACTGGCGTTAGCGGCAAGGGCAGGATGCGGCAGGACATGCGGTGCGCGGCGTTTGCGGCTGAACCACTGCACCTTGTGCCACAGGTGCTGCACACTGATATACACATCGGCCAGCACCGGACCTTCAATTTTCACCACATAGTCATAACGCGGATGCGCCGGCGAGAGGCTCTGGTTGAAATCATCAATCATGTTGATGCCGCCGACAAAACCAATGTGCCCGTCAACCAGCACGATTTTGCGGTGCAGGCGGCGCACACGCTTGCGGCGGTAATCAAACACGGTGCGCACCGGCTGGAACAGAGTCAGCGCCACACCCGCTGCTTGCATGCGTCCAAAAAATTCCGTTGGCGTGGCGCGCGAGCCGAACCCGTCTATCAATGCCTGCACCCGCACCCCGCGTGAGGCGGCGCGGATCAGCGCGTTGGCAATGCGCGTGCCGGAGGTGTCCTCGACAAAAATGTAGGTCTCCAGCCGGATGTCGGACATTGCCGCGTCAATAGCGGCCTCCAGCGCGGGGAAAAATTCCGCGCCGTTTTTGAGCAGGGTGATGCGATTGCCGTTGACCAGCTTCATCTGTCCTGCCTTGCCACCGGCAAGGAAAGGCTCACCGCGAGACCAACGTGATCCGACATGCGGTGCCAGCGCGCGCCCGCGACATGGCCGTGCAGGCGCCGCGCCTCGTTCACCGCGAGACCCCGCACATACACACGATCCAGCGTGAACAGCGGCATGACAGCCGGAAAAGTGCGCGCCGGTGCGCCGTGGGCGGCCTCGAATGCCTCCACCAGTCCGAGCGCATCGGCGAGTTTTTCGCTCAAGCGACTGTGGCTGGCACGCCAGTCATTGAAGTCACCCGCCACCACCAGGGGCGCCGGCGACGGCGCGGCCTCCTGCAAAAACTCAATCAGCCGCCCGACCTGCATAACACGGCTTCGGTGGAACAATCCCAGATGCACACACACACAAGTGAGCGGCACCGCGAGGCCGGGCAAGGCAATGCGTGCCATCAAATGGCCGCGGTTTTCAAAACGATGATGCGAGACATTGCGGTTAACCCAATTCAATATCGGGTATGCCGACAAAATCGCGTTGCCGTGGTCGCCGTGCTTGTCACGGGCGTTGATGCCATAGACAATATCGGTGTAACGTCCGCCCTCCATGTCGGCGATGTGCTCGTGCTGCGGCCGGTCCGGCCAATTGTCAAAACGCGCGTGATGCCTGGCGTGCGCGCCCTGCACTTCCTGCAACAACACGATGTCGGCGTCAAAGTCGTGGAGCCGGTCACGCACCTCGTGGATCACCACCTTGCGGTTCAGCGGCGACAACCCCTTGTGGATGTTGTAGGTCGCAATGGTGATGGCCGGGCGCATGGGTCACAAACCGCTGTCGGCATTTGCTGTGGCACGCGCGGGCAGTGACAAAATCGCCGCGCGGTTGGTCGCCGAAAAACACAGCGCGGCGGCGGCTTCAATCGGCAGCCAGACGTGCTGCAAATGTTCGCGCGGATCGAGTGTGACCGCCACACGTTGCGGCACGCACAGACCAAACACACGCTCCAGGTTGTGCGTGACGCCCGGCGCGTAACGATGCCGCCAAATGGCGTAAATCTCGTATTCACTTTCCTCATGCCAGTCTGCCAACTGAAACATGGCGGCGTTTATGCCGGTTTCCTCTTTGACCTCACGAATTGCCGTCTGCCGCCAAGTTTCACCCGGATCCTGGCTGCCGGTGACACTTTGCCAATAACCGGGGTGATCGGTGCGCTCGATCAACAGCACTTCGTTCGCGTCGTTATGAATCACCACCAGGGCTGAGCGGGGAATCTTGTGTGGCCGGGGTGACGGTGGTTGGTTCATGTTGTTATTGTAGTGAATTGGCAATGCCGTGTGCGCTGATAGACTGCTGCCTTGCTCAATTCAGCAGGCAACCTCAAGATGGCACCTACCGGCACCCCGTCAGCACACACACACTACCTGCAAGGCGCGGCCTGGGGACTGTTTGCGATTTCCATCTGGGTGGGGTGGATATTGTTGACGCGTTATGGCGTGACCACATCGTTGTCACCCTATGACATTGCGGCACTGCGTTTCGCCTGCGCCGGCATATTGTTGCTGCCCATTGTATGGCGCGACGGCTTTGGCGTGCGCCAAATCGGCATCAAGACATGGTTGATCATTTGTTTCGGCGCCGGTGTGCCCTATGTGCTGATTGCCTCCGGCGGCTTGCAGTTTGCCCCCTCCGCCCACGCTGGTGCCCTGATCCCCGGCACCATGCCGTTGTGGACAGCGCTGCTGGCGATGATTTTTTTGCACGAAAAAATCACCGGCACGCGCAAACTGGGGCTGTTGCTGATACCCGTCGGCATTGTCATTTTTGTCGGTGCGGGCTTGACTGATTTTGCCACTGGCAACTGGCGCGGACACCTCATGTTTCTCACCGCCGCGATGTGCTGGGCAAGTTTCACGGCGGCCATGCGCACCGCCGGTCTGAAAGGTTTCACCGCGCTGCACGCCGCCGCCGTGGTGTCGGTGGTTTCCGCCGTTTGGTATTTGCCGGTGTATGCGCTGTGGCTGCCGCACCGCATTGCCGAGGCGCCCTGGAGCGCGATTGTCATCCAGACCATTTACCAGGGCGTATTTGTATCGATCATTTCACTGTTCGCCTATGCGCGCGCGGTGGGCATATTGGGTGCCTCACTGGGGTCGAGTTTTGCCTCGCTGGTGCCGGTGCTGGCGATGCTCGCCGCCATTCCGCTGTTGGGGGAAATGCCGAAGACCGCCGATTATTTCGGCATCGCCGCGATTACCGTTGGCGTGTTTTTGTCGTCGGGGGCGTATCAGGCGGTGTTTCAACGCGAACGTTAATCTACTCACTTTCCAATATTCGCATCCTCGCCACAATCTCGCTCTCACCGCAAAACCACGCATGTGGCATATCGCGGGTACTGTGGTTGGCATAGGGCACGCCTTGCGCATCAATGGCGATCAAGCCCATGTCCG
The DNA here is from genome assembly GCA_031427395.1 of Burkholderiales bacterium. Classification (GTDB taxonomy): domain Bacteria; phylum Pseudomonadota; class Gammaproteobacteria; order Burkholderiales; family Usitatibacteraceae; genus UKL13-2. The sequence continues at coordinate 1,143 of JANPNJ010000352.1, read as the reverse complement.
CGCCGAAGTCGCACTTAAGTTCATCGAGCACCACATCGACCGCCTGCGCAATGGTCATGCCGCGCGCAACAAAGTCGGAAATTTGCCGACACGAGAGGCCGCGAATCACATATTCGCCGGTGCCGGTGGCGGAGGCCCCGGCAAATTTTGAGGCATAGGTGCCGGCTCCCGGAATGGGGGTGTCGCCCACCCGACCGGCCATTTTCATGGTCACGCCACCCGTGGAGGTGGCGGCACAGATCACGCCGCTTTTATCCACCGCCACCGCGCCGATGGTGCCGCCGGCATATTCGGGAAACGCCTGTAAAAATTTTTGTGTTCTAGATGTATCGGCACCCAAAGTCGCCGCGATTTTGGATTTTTTGTCAGCCCAGTCCGCATGCCGTGCGGGGGTGATGGGGTCATGGTCACGATGCCCCATCGCCCTCGCAAAACGCAGCGCGCCGTCTCCGGCGAGCATGACGTGATCGGTATGTTCCATCACTTGCCTAGCCACCAGTATCGGATTTTTCACCCGTTTCAACGCCGCCACCGCACCAAGCTGATGCTGGTCTGACAACATAACGCAGGCATCCATCTCCACTTCGCCATCAACGTTGAGCACGCCACCTGTGCCCGCGTTGAAAATCGGATTGTCTTCCAGCACCACCGCGGCCGCACAGGCGGCATCAATGGCCGCCCCCCCTGCCTCGAGGATTTTGCGTCCCGCCTCCACCGCCGCCGCCACACCGCGCACTGCATCATCTTCCGAGCCGGGCCGCCAACTGCCCGCGCCGCCGTGGACAATCAGCGCGAGGGTCATGGCGTCACAACCGGCGTGTGCAGCTTGATGTGCAATTCACGCAATTGTTTTTCCGTGACCACGGACGGTGTCTCCACCAGCAAATCCTGGCCGCGCTGGGTTTTCGGAAAGGCAATCACATCGCGGATCGAATCCCATTTTTCGCACATCAGGGTGACAATGCGATCCAGCCCGAACGCGACGCCACCCATCGGCGGCGCGCCGTATTGGAGCGCTTCCAGCAGGAAGCCGAATTTGGCTTGTTGATCGGCCGGCGCAATGCCCAGCACGGCAAATTGTTTGGCCTGCAACTCGGGCGAGTGGATGCGCACCGAGCCGCCGCCGATTTCCCAGCCGTTCAT
>JANPNJ010000351.1:0-14448 GCA_031427395.1 Burkholderiales bacterium | reverse complement strand
CCGTTCCTGTCGGCACCGCTGGTGATCGAGGAGGGCGGCCTGAATGCCGCGCCACGCATCATTGCGTCCGAGGAAAGCCGGGTTATTGTCGGTCCTGGCAATTTGATTTATGCGCTGGGAATTAAAGCAGATCAGGGCACGCGCTGGCAGATTTATCGTCCGGGCAAGGCGCTGACCGATCCCGTCACCAAAGCCATACTGGGCTATGAGGCGCAGCACTTGGGCGACGCCAGGGTCACCCGATTTGGCGACGGCAACGCCACGCCAACCACGCTCGAGATCACCCGAGCCACGCTCGAAATCAACCGTGGCGATCGGCTGATGCCTGCCGGTGACTCAATATTGCCGCACTACAGCCCGCGTTCGCCGGAAGTGCCACTCAAGGGGGCGGTGGTGTCGGTTGTGGGCGGGGTTTCCGAAACCGCACAGTTTTCCGTGCTGGTGGTCAATCTTGGCCGCCGCGATGGCATAGAGATTGGCCATGTGCTGGCGGTGCAGCGCGGCGGTGAAATGGTGGCGACCAACACCGGCGAAGACGAATCACGGTATTCCATCAAATCAATGTTTCCCGCCTCCTGGCGCGGCGACAAGGACGGCGTTCCCCCCGAGGTCAGGCTCCCCGAAGAGCGCAACGGACTGATGGTTGCCTTCCGTGTTTTTGAGCGGGTGTCCTATATGCTGGTGATGTCGTCCAGGCGGCCTGTCAAAGTCGGCGACATCGTGCAAACGCCCTGACCGCCGATCATTCTTGACTGGGTATCTTGGTAAACGCGCGACATTGTTCGCGCGTTTGTCATTTTTGCGGCCGGTATTTTTAAAAACAACATCATTCCATGCCATTGCCACCGACCGGGCTTGATCCCGCATCCTGGTTGTCCCTTGATTTGATTCCCAATGTGGGTGCCGAAAGCATCCGCAAATTGTTGCGCGCGTTCGGTTCGCCCGAACATGTCCTGCAACAAAATCGCACCGAGCTGTCGCGTGTGGTCGGTGCCAAAATGGCTTCGGCCATTGAGGCGGGCGCGGACACCGAAAGGCTGGCGCTGTCGATGAAATGGCTGGCGCAGGACAACAACCATATTGTCACACTGGCCGATGAAGACTATCCCCCGGCCTTGTTTGAAATTGCCGACCCGCCGCCGCTGTTGTACCTCAAGGGGCAGCGGCAATTGCTTGGCAACGCGGGCATTGCGGTCGTCGGCAGCCGCAACGCCACCCCCGGTGGCAAACAAAACGCCGAGGCATTTTCTCGCAGCCTGTCGGACGCCGGTCTGGCCATTGTGTCGGGACTGGCGCTGGGAATCGACGCCGCCGCGCACCGGGGCGGGCTCGATGGGCGTGGCTCAACCGTGGCCGTGGTGGGCACGGGATTGGATCTGGTTTATCCGGCGCGCAACAAAATGTTGGCGCAGGAAATTTCGCAGCGCGGATTGATCATCTCGGAATTTGCGCTCGGCACCCCGGCCATCGCCGCCAATTTTCCGCGCCGCAACCGCATTATCAGCGGCCTCGCGCGCGGTGTGCTGGTGGTCGAGGCCGCGCTTGCCTCGGGGTCACTGATCACGGCAAGGCTGGCGGCCGAGCAAGGGCGGGACGTGTTTGCGATTCCCGGCTCAATCCACTCGCCGTTTTCGAAAGGCGCGCACCAGCTTATCAAGCAGGGTGCGAAGTTGGTGGATGAGGCAAACGATATTTTGCTGGAGTTGCAGTGGCCTCATGCACAGCCGGCAAATGCAGCCAGCCAGGCCAAGACGGCGGAAGGCGCGACGGATCCTGTGTTGGACGCGATGGGTTTTGATGCCGTGTCAGTGGACGAATTGGCGACGCGCGTCAAACTTGACACCCATCTGCTGATGGCAAGGCTGACTGAATTCGAGCTTGACGGACTGATTGCACAGATGACTGGCGGCAAGTATCAACGCCTTGCTTAGTGAGTTGATTTTGTGCGCTGAAAATTAATTTCTTGCGTTTGCCTGACTTCCGCGCCTATTATGTGCGCCCCACGTTGCGGCTGTGATGGCCGTCGCGGACGCGTGAACCAACCTACGAAAGCAACAACGCATGTCAAAAAGTCTCATCATCGCCGAGAAGCCCTCTGTCGCCAATGACATTGCCAAGGCGCTCGGCGGATTCACCAAACACGCGGAATATTTCGAGAGCGACGATTATGTGCTCTCCTCCGCCGTCGGCCACCTGGTCGAGATCGCCATGCCGGAGGAGGAGGAAGTCAAGCGCGGCAAATGGACTTTCGCGCACCTGCCGGCGATACCCAGCTATTTCGCCCTGCGGCCGATTGAAAAAACCGAGCCGCGCCTGAAGGTGCTGCTGAAACTCATCAAACGCAAGGATGTCACCGCACTCATCAATGCCTGTGACGCGGGACGCGAAGGCGAATTGATTTTCCGCTACATCGCGCAATACGCCAAGGCAAAACAGCCGGTCAAGCGCCTGTGGCTGCAATCGATGACGCAGTCGGCCATCCGCGACGGCTTCAAGGGTTTGCTCTCCGGTGAAGCCATGCAGGGCTTGTCGGATGCCGCCGTGTGCCGTTCCGAATCCGATTGGCTGGTGGGCATCAACGGCACCCGCGCCATGAGCGCATTCAATTCCAAGTCGGGCGGCTTCCAGCTCACCACAGTCGGGCGCGTGCAAACCCCGACCCTGGCCATCATGGTGGAGCGGGAAGAGCGCATCAAAGCCTTCAAGCCGCGCGACTACTGGGAAGTCCACGCCAACTTTTCGGCCAGCGGCGGCGACTACATGGGTCGCTGGTTTGATGAAAAATTCAAAAAATCCGACGACGATGAACACCTCAAGGCCGAGCGCCTGTGGGACCAGAAAACAGCCCGCGCACTGGTCTCCAAATGTTTGGGCAAGCCGGGTGTGGTCGAAGAGGAGTCCAAACCGACCACGCAGGCGTCGCCACTCCTGTTTGATTTGACATCGCTGCAGCGTGAGGCCAATTCGCGTTTTGGTTTTTCCGCCAAAACCACGCTCGGGCTGGCGCAGGCGCTGTACGAAAAACACAAGGTGCTGACCTATCCGCGCACCGACGCGCGCGCCCTGCCGGAGGATTACATCGCCACGGTGAAACAAACGCTGGAAATGCTGAAGGAAGGCGAATACAACGTCGCCGCCAAAAAAGTGCTGGACAGCGGCTGGGTCAAACCCAACAAGCGCATTTTTGACAACAGCAAAATCTCCGATCACTTTGCGATCATCCCGACGCTGCAGGCGCCCAAGTCGCTCAATGAGATCGAGCAAAAATTGTATGACTTTGTGGTGAAGCGTTTTCTCGCGGTGTTTTACCCGTCCGCCGAATTTTTGCAGACCACCCGCATCACGCGTGTGGAAAACGAAGCCTTCAAATCCGAAGGCAAGGTGTTGGTCAACGCCGGCTGGCTCACCGTGTACGGACGCGATGTCGAAACCGACACCATCTCGACCAACCTGTCGGCGGTGAAGGCGGGTGAAAAAGTCAAGACCGAAACCGTTGACGTCAAGGCCACCACCACCAAGCCGCCGGCGCGTTATTCGGAAGCGACATTGCTGTCGGCGATGGAGGGTGCCGGCAAAGCCATTGATGACGAGGAGCTGCGCGCGGCCATGAAAGAAAAGGGGCTGGGCACACCGGCCACACGCGCGGCCATCATCGAGGGGCTGTTGTACGAAAAATATATCCACCGCGAAGGCCGCGAATTGATTCCCACCGCCAAGGCGGCCTCCCTCATGATTGCCCTGCACGGCCTGGGCATCCCGGAACTGTATTCACCCGAGCTCACCGCCGAGTGGGAGCAAAAACTCGCGCTCATGCAACAGGGCAAGATGTCGCGCGCCACGTTCATGGCCGAAATTATTGACATGACCGAGCACATTGTCGGCCAGGCAAAAAACTTCGAGCACGACACCATCCCCGGCGACTTTGGTGCGCTGCATGTGCCCTGCCCGAAATGCGGCGGCGAGGTGCATGAGAACTACAAGCGTTTCCAATGCGTCAAGTGTGAATTCGGCTTCTGGAAAATTCTCGCGGGGCGGCAACTGGAAGCCGCCGAGGCGGAGGCGTTGATCGAGAAAAAAGAAATTGGCCCGCTCGATGGATTCCGCAGCCGCCAGGGCCGCGCGTTTTCCGCCAATCTTGTTTTCAACAAGGAATACGCCATCGAATTTTCCTGGGGGGATGGCGCCAATGACGACGAGGTGGTTGATTTCACCGGCATGGAAATGCTGGGGCCATGTCCGAAATGCCAGGCCAAGGTGTATGAAATGCCCAATGCCTATTCGTGCGAAAAGGCCGTGGGTGCGGCGCGCACCTGCGGTTTTCGTTCCGGCCGCACCATTCTCAAACGCGCCATCGCGCGGGAAGAAATGGTCGAATTGCTGGAAAAGGGAAAAACGCCTTTGCTGGAAAAATTCATCAGCAAAAAAGGCCGGCCGTTTTCAGCCTATCTGGTGAAGCAGCCTGACGGCAAAATCGGCTTTGAGTTTGAGGCGCGCGATCCCAAGACGGCAAAAGGCAAGGCGGCGAAATTGGCGGCGGCGGCGGAAGCCCTGCGTGTGCTCGGCAAGCATCCGGCGGATGGCGCACCGGTCAGCATTTTTTCGGGGCGTTATGGCCCGTATGTGAAACACGGCGACACCAATGCCACCATCCAGGACAAGGACAAGGTTGATTCGCTGACGCTGGATGAGGCTCTTGAGTTGCTTGAGGAAAAGGCCGGCTATGCCAAACCCGCCAAGCCTGTGAGGGCAACCAAAGCCACCACCGCCACCAAAGCCAAATCCGCCAAGGCCGCCACCGCCACAGCGAAGAAAACGGCGGCGGTGAAAGCCCCCGCAGGCAAACGCAAAACGGCATAGCCGCAACCAAGGCCGCCCATGCGTCTTCTTCGCTTTTTGAAAATCAGCGTGGTGGTTGTTCGCTACGGCCTCGACGAATTTTTGCCGAAGGGCGGGTTGCGCAGTCTCATCAAAGGGGCGTTTTTCTGGCGTTCGATGCCAGAGCCGCGCGCCCGGCGGCTGCGCCTTGCGTTGGAAGCGCTGGGACCGATCTTTGTCAAATTCGGCCAGTTGTTGTCCACCCGTCCGGATCTGGTGCCGGCCGACATTGCCGCTGAGTTGGCCGGTTTGCAGGATCAGGTGCCGCCGTTTGGCGAGACCGAAGTCTTGCAGATGCTTGACCGCGCCTACAGCGGCGGAACAGGCCATGGCTGGCGCGAGGTTTTTTCCGCGTTCGACATGACGCCGATCGCTTCGGCGTCCATTGCCCAGGTGCATTTTGCGATTCTCGCAAAGGGCAGGATGGCCGGACGCGAAGTTGCCGTCAAGATACTGCGCCCGGATATTCATGAGGTGATCGGCAAAGACATCGGGCTCTTGTATGTGGCTGCAGACTTGATCGAAAGTATTTTTGACGATGGCGCGCGGCTGCGCCCCGCCGAGGTGGTGGCCGAATTCGACAAGTCGATCCACGACGAACTGGATCTGGTGCGCGAAGCGTCCAACGCCTCGACCCTGCGGCGCAATTTTGCCGACGGCAAATTGTTGTATGTGCCGGAGGTGTTTTTTGATTTCACCACACGCGATGTGATGGTGATGGAGAGGATCGATGCCATTCCGGTCAACGATGTTGCGCAATTGGCCGCGCACAACATTGATCTGGCGCGGCTTGCCACCGATGGGGTGAAGATTTTTTTCACCCAGGTTTTCCGGGACGGTTTTTTTCATGCCGACATGCACCCCGGCAATATTTTTGTCGGCCGTGACGGCATTTACGCGGGCGTGGATTTCGGCATCATGGGCACGCTTTCGGATGCCGACAAAAATTATCTCGCGCGCAATTTCGCGGCTTTTTTCGAGCGCGACTACAAGGCGGTGGCGGTGGCGCACATCGAGGCGGGCTGGGTGCCGCGGCACACCCGTGTGGATGAATTTGAGGCGGCCATCCGCAGCGTGTGTGAGCCGATTTTCGACAAGCCCCTGAACGAAATTTATTTCGGCAATGTGCTGTTGCGGCTGTTTGATGTTTCGCGGCGTTTCAAAATGGAAATCCAGCCGCAACTGGTGTTGCTGCAAAAAACCCTGTTGCAGGTCGAAGGCCTCGGACGGCAGCTTTATCCGCAGCTCGACCTGCGTCCGGTGGCGCAGCCGATCCTGAAAAAATGGATGGACGAACAAATCGGCTGGCGTGGCCTGGTCAAACAATTGCAGAGCGAAGGTCCCTTGTGGACAGCCACCCTGCCGCAACTGCCGCGGCTGGTTCACCGCGCGCTGGCGGCCAACCCCACCGAGCGGCTGGCGGCGATCGAGGCGGCCATTGAGCGGGTCAATCGCACGCAGCAACGGCAGAGCGGCATCCTGCTGGTTTTGGTGACCATATTGGCACTGCTGGCCGGGGCGTATTTGTATTTGCTGCTGTTTTGGGCGGTGTAGCACTTAGTTTCTTGACCATCTAAAATCGACAATAGCCCTCACCACCCAACTTTCTTCACCATCACACCATGAACGCATTGCTCGCCTTTGTTGTGTTGTATCTGCTGGTCACACTGGCTGTCGGCATGTATGCCGGCACCCGCGTCAAAACCTCAACTGACTTTGCCCTTGCCGGCCGCAGTTTGCCGCTGGTGATGATTATCACCACCACTTTTGCGACCTGGTTTGGCGCGGAAACGGTGTTGGGCATTTCCGCCAAATTTGTCCAGGGCGGATTGAAAAACGTTGTCGAGGATCCATTTGGCGCGTCACTTTGCCTGATTTTTGTCGGCCTGTTTTTTGCGGCCAGGCTGTACAAGCTGACCCTGCTTACCATCGGCGACTACTTTCGCAAGCGCTATGGCCGGGGTGTCGAGATATTCTGTTCGGCCGCGATTATCCTGTCCTATCTGGGTTGGGTGGCGGCACAGGTCACTGCGCTGGGGCTGGTGTTCAATGTGGTGTCGGGTGGGGCGATCAGTGTCGATGTCGGCATGGTGATCGGCACGCTGGCGGTGGTGATTTATGTGGTGATCGGCGGCATGCTGGCGATCGCCTGGACGGACTTCATTCAGATGATTGTGCTGGTCATCGGCCTGACCATTATCGCCATGATGGCGGGCAACATGGCGGGTGGCGCGGACAAGGTTTTTCAACTGGCCACCACCAACGATTGGTTCCAATTTTTCCCCGAACCCAAACTCCATGATGTCGTGTTCTTTATTGCCGCCGCCATCACCATGATGCTGGGCTCGATTCCGCAACAGGACATTTTCCAGCGCGTGATGTCCGCCAGGGACGCCAAGACCGCCTCGCGTGGTGCCATCATTGGCGGCATGGCCTATCTGGCGTTTGCGTTTGTGCCGATGTTCATCGTTGCTTCCGCTGTGTTGATCATGCCGGCCGAGACCAAACAAATGTTGGCCGAGGATCCGCAGCGCATTTTGCCGACCCTCATCATGACGCACATGCCATTCTGGGCGCAGGTGCTGTTTTTTGGTGCGCTGCTGTCGGCGATCAAATCCTGCGCATCGGCAACCTTGTTGGCGCCATCGACCAGCTTTATCGAAAATATCTACAAAAACATCCATCCCGGGCTGACCGACCGCCAGCGGTTGCGCGCTTTTCGCGTGGCACTCGTGGTGTTCACCGCCATCGTACTGGCCTACGCCATCGCCATGAAAGGCACACCCATTTACGAAATGGTGTCGTCGGCCTACCAGGTGACCTTGTGTGGTGCGTTCACGCCGCTGGTGGCCGGGCTGTATTGGCGGCGAGCCAACAAACACGGTGCCATGGCTTCCATCGTGCTGGGCATCACCACTTGGCTGATATTTTTGGCGACTCCGCTAGGTGCGGATTTTCCGGCACAACTGGCCGGATTGATTATGGCGCTGCTGGGCATGGTGGCCGGTTCACTGCTGACCAAGCCGCACGAACATCATGCCCACCCGGCGGCGGTGGACAGCGCCACGGCTTGACGCACATAGCGACATTCCTGTCACTGAAACGGCACCACATGGTGCCGTTTTCATTTTTTGTCCCGGACGGCACCGACAAACAAGCGGGTGTGCATGCGCTTCGCGCCGCCATTTTTGCATTTCATCGTTTTTGGTTTGGCATGGCCGGGCGGGAACTTTATTCTGCGGTCACTGCAACAAACCACATCAACCCTGACAGGAGCAAAGCATGAAAACCAGTGATTTCGCCAAGCACGCACTTGGCATGGGCGTTGCGCTGCTTATCACCATTATTTTGGCGGCAGGATTTGCGACCGCAACCCGCACCAGCCCTATGCCTTCCTTCGCCGACAAGGATGCCCAGGTGAACGCGCCAGCCGATGGCATTGTCGTGACGGCAACCCGGCTCGGCGCCCATTCCAATCGGCTGGCGAAGGCGGGCGGGGGCGTGAGTTGCCAAACAGTGGCGTGTTAAAACCAATTTAATCGGAGCTTTGGCTTTTGCCCGGCTTGCCGATAATAAATTTGACCCTGCCATATTTTTTTCACAATTGTTTGCCATGATGTCATCCGGATTGAATTATTCTCGTTGGACAAACCATGAACACCGCCGCCACCCCACTCCTGTTGCCGACACCCAATTTCGCCCAGCGGCTTTTGGCCACGGTGCGTGCCTGTGTTTGGTCGGCACCACAGGAAACAGAAGCCGCCCAGCCGACGGCGGAGTCGCCGCCGCGCCGCGTGACGGCAATCACCGCCGCGGGCCATGAATCCGCCGGGCGGTTTGGCCGCAGCGCAGATCCGGCCAATGGGGTGCGTATTTCGTCATTGACAATCAACCCTGCCGCGAATCAGCCGGCTTGCCGCGCACGTCCGGGCGTGGCACATGTTTCGTCAAATACCGCCAACCGGGTGACCGTCATTCGTTAGCCACGGGTTTGTTGGTGCGCGCCTGACAGGCGGTTTTCCGCGTTTTATCGCCAAGACATCGGCAAAGCCGCCTGCGCGATGTATGCTGCGCACATGCGTTTTTTGTCCACCATATTGCGCCGCCTGAATTGGCGGCAGTTGCTGTTGATGGTCGGTTTGACCACCGTGGCCGCTATTATCATCCTGCCGTATTTTTTTGGCGGCCCGGCCTGCGGCGCGCCGTCCACGCCAGCCACATCAGTAACGACAGGGGTGGCAACCAGCACCGCGCCGGCAATGGCGCAGGGTGTCCATGCGGCGGCGGATTGTCCGAGCCCGTTGGTGCGTTTTTACATGCTGTGGTTCCGGCTGTTTGTGGTGGCCGTGGTCATGCTGCTGTCGTTTATGCTCGCCGACACCTTCTGGCGCACACGCGCAAAACCCCTGCTGGCATTGTTTCCGCTGCAATTGCTGGCAGTGGCAGTGGGCGCCTTTGTGGGCACCATCATTTCGGGGTTGCTGATCGGCCGGAGTTTGCGGCAGATGTTCACGGTCGAGCCGATGTTCTATGGCATGGTTGTGTTTACCGCGGTGGGCATTGGCATCGGCGCGGTGACCGCCATTGTGCTGGTCTATCGCAGCCGTGCGGCGCGTGCCGATGCCGAAGCCGCCAAGGCCGAGGCGACCCGGCATGAACTGGAAAAACAGGTGCTGGCCGCGCGGCTGAAATTGATGCAGGCACAAATCGAGCCGCATTTTTTGTTCAACACCCTGGCCAATGTGCAACATTTGACCGAAGCCAATCCCGTTCTGGCGGGCAAAACCCTGGAGAGCCTGATTACCTATCTGCGGGCGGCGCTGCCGCAAATGCGCGCGGACGATGCCCTGCTTGGCCGGGAATTGGCCATGGCGGTGGCGTACCTTGAAATTCATGCGGTGCGCATGGGGTCGAGGCTGGCGTTTTCGGTTGATGTCCCGGACGGGCTGGCGGGCGAGGCATTTCCGCCGATGATGTTGTTGACACTGATTGAAAATGCCATCAAACACGGCATTGATCCGCTGCCTGCGGGCGGGCACATCCATATCCGCGCCGCGCGCGAGGGCGATGTGCTGGTGGTGAGTGTCGCCGATAACGGGCACGGGCTGTCCACGTCCACCGGCATCGGTGTGGGTCTGGCCAATATCCGGGAGCGGCTGGCAACCCTGTTTGGCAAGCGGGCGAAGCTGCTGCTCGAGGAAAATTCACCCACCGGCGTGGTGGCGAAAATCACCATTGCACAAACATGAATCCCGCCATGTCCGAACGATGGAGTGCCATGTGCCAACCGCGCTGATCTGTAATGATAGCGTGACCCGGGGTTTCGCCAAGCCAAACTGCTTTGGCTTGGTGCCGGGTGCGCCGGCAGTCCATGCAGGGACTGCCGTTTTTTGCGGGAGTACGCTGTGCCAACTGCGTTGATCTGCGATGATGAACCATTGCTACGGGCGCAACTGAAATCGCGTCTGGCAAAACTATGGCCGGGTCTCGATATTGTTGCCGAGGCGGCAAATGGTGTGGAGGCAGTGGCGTTGTTTGGCACCCATCAACCGGACATGGTGTTTATGGACATCCACATGCCGCTGTTGTCCGGGCTGGACGCCGCCCGGCAGATAGGCGCGCAGGGGAAAACTCAGCGCGCGCGCACCCGGATCGTGTTTGTCACCGCCTATGAGCAACACGCGGTGGAGGCATTTGAACAGGGTGCGATCGACTATGTATTAAAGCCGTTCAGCAACGAACGCCTCGTTGAAACCGTCGGGCGGCTGCAGGATTGGCTCGCACAAAACAATCCGGCCGGCCATGTGGCGGTGGCGGGGCAGGCGCTGGACATGGTGCTGCAACAAATCAGCGAAAAATTACGACCCGCATCCGCGTATTTGCATTGGATCAAGGCCAGCGTGGGTCAAACCGTGCGGCTGATTCCGGTTGATGAGGTGCTGTATTTCCGCTCCGACGAAAAATACACCTGTGTGGCGCTGGAAGACGGAGAGGTGTTGATCCGCAAATCGATCAAGGAACTGGTTACGGAGCTCGACCCCAATCGTTTCTGGCAAATCCACCGTTCAACCATCGTCAACACCCGCGCCATCGCCAGCGTGGTGCGCGGGCTGCGGGACCAGGCGGATTTGAAACTGAAGGGGCGCGGCGAGACTTTGACAGTCAGCCGCAACTACACCCATTTGTTCAAGCAAATGTAGCCAGGACTGTTGGGATTTTTCGGGTGGTGATGGCGAGAGTTGCGCTTGGTAAAATTATTAAAGTCCTTTATTGGCGGGCGTTTTCATGGCATTTGTGCTGAAATTACCCGCCAATAAAGGACTTTTCCATATTTATCCATGACCAAAAAGCACAATAGTCACCGCGACCTGCGATTGGGGCGGGGGATTCTGCATTCCAGACCGGGAGGTGTTGAAGGCGCGGGATTCCGCCCTTATGCTGTGTCCATGCTGGTTTAATACCAGACCGGAAAAAGATGACACGCCATGTTCAAAGCAATCGGGAATTTATTGTACAAAACCCCCTGGTCGGTGCTGGCCCTCGCCGGATTGTTCGCGTTTCTCACGCTGGCGATGTTCACCGTGCCATTCAATGTCATCCGCTTAAGCGACTCCGGAAAATCCACAACGGAAAATCGTGCCATTCAACGTGAAATTGACCGCACCTTTGGTGACAGCGCGCTCACCATCGCCGAACGGGTTGTCCGGTCTTTGCAGGAGAGAACCACCGACCCGGCGCGCAAGGCCGAATTTTCCCAGGCGCTGAAGGAAATTGCCGATGCGCGCGCCGAACTCCTGAACGCCGGGACGACCAGCGAGACAGACGCTGCCCAGGCCGGCACCACCAGCGCGGCCAAAGCCGCACAGCGTGCCGCCAAAGCCGACGCGCGCGTGGTGTTGCGACAGGCGCGTGATGCCGCGCGCCGCGCACGCGACAGCGCACGCGAAAAAATCGGCAAATTGCGCGATGCACGGAAGGCGGCGGTGGACGCACAAAAGCGCGTGGGGCTCAATGACGAATCGGCGTTCGCCGCGTTTGACGAGGCCATCAATGCGGCCAAGGCGGATGAAGCCGCGGCCAACGAGACGCTGAAAAAAATCCGCGATGGGGTGTTTGACACCGGTGTGGGCGGCGGAGCCGACGCACCACCGGCCGCGGAGGGGGATTCCGTGCCAGCCAAAACCAAATCGAAAATCACCATTAAAAGCGGTGGTCGGGACAATCCAGGGCAGGCGACAGAACTGACGATTGGCAAAAATGCAAGCGACGGCAGCATCAACATCGACGCCAATGTTGGCGGCACCAGCATCAAAGGCGACATCGTCCTTGGTGATGCAAAAAAATCGGTGCTGCAGATCAACGGCGTTGATGTATCCGTGCCGGGGCCATCGCTGCCTCCCGAGCTGCGTGACGAAATCCGCAGCAAGGTTTCCGGGGATTTCCGCCGCCTGGGCATTGGCTCTATGTTGATTGTCGCCTTCATCCCGATTTTTTTGCTGCTGATCATCGCCAAGATTTATATCGGCCGCGCGCGCCGCGCGCTGGACATCGCCATTGTCAAGACCGAGGAAGCCGCATCCGCCAATGTCAACCGGCAGATTGTCGAGGCCAAACTCATGGCGTTGCAAGCCCAGGTCGAGCCCCATTTTTTGTACAACACCCTGGCCAATGTACAGGCGCTGACCGAGGTCGATCCGCAGCAGGCGAACAGAATGACCGGTCACCTGATTCAATATTTGCGGGCGTCGCTGCCAAAAATGCGCGAGAACATTTCCACGGTGGGCCAGGAAATCGAGCTGGTGCGGGCGTACCTGAATATTCTGCAAATGCGCATGGGGGCGCGGCTCGAATTTGGCATATCTGTGCCAGAGGATGTTGCCGCACTGCCGTTCCCGCCGCTGATGCTGCCGTCGCTGGTTGAAAATGCCATCAAACACGGGCTGGAGCCGCTGCGTGACGGCGGCCGCATCGATGTCATTGCCGAAAAAACCGGCTCGGGCACGGATGCGCGGCTGCGGATCAAGGTCATCGACACCGGCAAAGGCTTGGGGGATGCGACACAACAGCCGGGCAATGGTAATGGCATTGGCCTGACGAACATCCGCGAACGCCTCCATGCGCTGTTCGGCGACAAGGCAACGCTCACCCTGGAATCCAATGTGCCGACAGGAGTGGTGGCGATGATCGAAACCCCGGCGGAAGGTGCCGGCGCGTTTGCGCCATCCCAGGCGGCGGCATCAACAACACCGGCAACGCCCAAAACATGGGGGGCCAAAACCCTCAGCGTGGCGGCCCGCACCCATAGTGCCTGGGCATCCATATTGGTGAAAATTTTTGTTGGCGTGATTTCGGTGCTGGGTGTGTTGTTTTTGGTTGCCATTGTCGGGCTGGCGACCCACACCATCCCGCTTGGCATTGGCGACACCAATCTGTCCGGGATCGAGGGCGCGGCCGTCGGCACAGTTGTGGTGTTGGTGGTTTTTGGAATATTGTTGATCGTTGCCATGATCCTGACCGCGGTCATCTATGGCCTTGGCTTTCTCGCCGTCGGGTTGATCATCGGCATACCCGTCGTGATATTGGCCTCACTGTTTCCGGTGCTGGCACCATTCATTCTTATCGGCTTTGCCATCTACTGGTTTTGGTGGCGAAAGAAGCGGAAAATCATTCGTGTCGATGCGCCCAGTGAGTGAGACCAGACCATGACCTTCACCGCGATCATTGCTGAGGACACGTATGCGGGGAATTGGCGAGGCGTGCCTCGCGCCCGCAAACGCACAAGCGCCATGCAGGGCGCGCGTGAGTGGCATTGACATCACCAACGATTGAAAATTGACCATGACCTTTACCGCGATCATTGCTGAAGACGAACCCATCCTCCGCGCCCAGCTCAAAACCAAGCTCGCCAGGCTGTGGCCGGAATTGTCCATTGTTGCCGATGTCGGTGACGGGGAGGCGGCGCTGGAAGCCATCGCCTTCCATCGGCCGACGATGGCTTTTCTCGATATCCAGATGCCGGAGATGACCGGCATTGATGTGGCAAAAAGTCTCGCCGCCAACCGTGACATGAAGTGCCATATTATTTTTGTCACCGCGTTTGACCAATATGCGGTCGATGCCTTCAACACCGGTGCCATTGACTATGTGTTGAAGCCATACAGCGACGAACGCCTGCAGGCCGCCGTTGAGAGGTTGAAGGAGCGGCTCACGGCGGTGCCCGTGCAGCCGCAGAATCTGGAGGCGTTGATGCAGCATCTGGCATCGCAGCTCAAACCCGGTGCGGAAAAATTGAAATGGATCAAGGCCAACATCGGCGCCAACCTGCGGCTGATTCCGGTCGATGAGGTGTTGTTTTTCCAGGCCGATGAAAAGTACACTTTGGTGGCGACCAAAGAGTTTGACGCACTCATCAAAACACCCATCAAGGATTTACTGGACGGGCTTGACGGCGAAAGATTCTGGCAAGTCCACCGCTCCACCATTGTGCAGGCCGCCGCCATTGAAAACGTGACCCGCGATTTTCGCGGCCAGGCCACGGTGAAAGTCAAAGGCCGCAAGGAAAATCTGACTGTT
>JANPNJ010000350.1:0-2748 GCA_031427395.1 Burkholderiales bacterium | reverse complement strand
GTAACGCTGGCCGTCAAATGACAGTATCGAGCCGCCGCCGGCGGCGATGGTGTGGATCGCCATCATCGGCGCGCGCATCCGCACCCCGGCGACCGCGGTTTCAAATTCACGTTCAAATTCGCCCGCGTAGTGGGACACGTCCGTCGAGGTGCCGCCCATGTCAAAGCCAATCACCCGGTTTATGCCCGCCCCAGCCGCTGTGCGCGCCATGCCGATGATGCCACCTGCAGGACCGGAGAGGATGGAATCCTTGCCCTGGAAGCGCGCGGCATCGATCAGGCCGCCGTTTGACTGCATGAAAAACAAGCGCACACCCGGCAGATCGGACGCCACCTGATCGACATAGCGCCGCAATATCGGTGACAGATACGCGTCCACCACGGTGGTGTCGCCGCGCGAAACAATTTTCATCAGCGGGCTGACCTGGTGTGATGCCGAAATCTGCGTGAAACCGGTTTCACGCGCCATGGCGGCGAGCCGGATTTCATGTTGTGGGTACCGCCAGGCGTGCATGCAAACAATGGCAATGGACCGAAACCCCTTGTTCCATGCGGCTTTCAGGGCATGTTCGCTGCTGGCTTCATCGAGTGCGGCAATGATTTCGCCGTGTGCGCCGATGCGCTCGTCAATCTCGATGACCTCGGAATGCAGCAACGTCGGCAGGGTGATGGACATGTCAAAAATGCGCGGACGGTTCTGGCAGGCGATGCGTAGTTGGTCGCGGAATCCTTTGGTGATGGCGAGCAGTGTTTTTTCGCCACGGCGTTCGAGCAGCGCGTTGGTGGCGACCGTGGTGCCCATCTTGACTGCCGCGATTTGTGCCACTGGAATCGGCGCATCGGCGGCCACACCAAGCAGGTGGCGGATGCCCGCCAACGCGGCGTCGCGGTATTGTTCGGGATTTTCCGACAGCAATTTATGCGTGACCAGCGTGCCATCGGGGCGGCGGCCGACGATGTCGGTGAAGGTGCCGCCGCGGTCAATCCAGAATTGCCATTGATTTTGTTGTTGTGGAGTCATGGGGGAAGGAGCCGAACTGTCGGTATGTTATCAAGTCGCAATAATCGTGAAGCAGCACAAAGGCACTTCGCCAAGTTTGAATCAATTTCAAACAGAACGGGCGGCGTGTCGCATAATTGGCCAATTCATCCCTCACTCCATTGCCCATGTTCTCCGCTCCGCTGTCCCTCACCTCCGACACCCATTTTGAATTGCCGTCTTTTTTGCATGAGTCGGGTGCCGACAATGCCTGGGTGCATGCCAATCTGGCGGGGCGCGACGCACACAGCTTCCTGGTGGCACCGTGTTTTGACGCCAGCGGCAATGTGTGGGTGGCAGATACCCCGTTCGGTCGTATTTTTCGCATCACACCCAATGGAGAATGGGAGCTAATAATCAAGTACGACGGCTGGCCATCGGGTTTGCGTTTTCACCACGACGGGCGCTTGTTTGTGGCGGACAGCCGTCATGGCATTTTGTCGCTCGACATCAGCCTGCGCAAGCTCACCCCCGTGGTCACGCACCATGTTTCACAGCGCTTTTTGGGGGTGAATGATTTGTTGTTTGCCGCCAACGGTGATTTGTATTTCAGCGACCCCGGCCAAAGCGGCCTGCACGAGGCCACAGGCGGCGTGTACCGGCTGACAGCGGCGGGGGCATTGCAAAAATTGTTGTCGAATGTGCCCGGCCCGGCGGGGCTGGCGCTGTCGGTGAATGAGCAAGTGTTGTTTGTTGCCGCCACCCACGACAACGCCATCTGGCGGCTGCCGCTGGTTGAGGGCGGGGTGTCGCGGGTGGGACGGTTTGTGTCCCTTTCCGGCGGCATCGGTCCCGGTGGAATTGTCACCGACAGCGACGACAATTTGTTTGTTGCCCATCACGGTTTGGGTTGTGTGTGGATGTTTGACAAGCGCGGTGAACCAAAATACCGCATCGATTCCTCGCGTGGCGACCTCACCAATGCCGTCATGCTTGATCCGGCCGATCCGCGCACGGTCATCCTCAGTGAGGCGCAGACCGGGACCATCCTCAAAGCCACCCTGCCGATGTACTGATGAAAAAACCGGACACACTGCCGGAGGGCGCGTTCGATAATTTCCGCGACGAAATGGGTTACGGCGATTATCTGAAGTTGGATTTATTGCTGGGCGCGCAACAACCGCTGTCCACCGAGCGCAACGAATTGCTGTTCATCATTCAGCACCAGGCCACCGAATTGTGGATGAAGCTGATGTTGAGCGAGCTCGACGCGGCGCGGGGGCATATCCGCGAGGACAATCTTGCGCCGGCTTTCAAAATGTTGGCACGGGTGTCGCGCATCATGAACAATCTGATTCAGTCATGGGACATACTCGCCACACTCACGCCGACCGAATATTCGGCATTTCGCGCCAGCCTCGGCAAATCATCCGGCTTCCAGTCGCACCAATACCGCATGGTCGAATTTTTGTTTGGCAACAAATCGCGCGCCCTGCTCAAGCCGTTTGAACATCGTGAGACTGAGCATGCCGAATTGTTGCGCCTGCTGGAATCACCGTCGATCTACGATGAGGCGAATCGCCTGTTGCAACGGCGGGGATTCACGCTCGACACAACCACCACCGACCGTGATTGGTCGCTCGCCTATCAGGCCAATGACAGCGTGGCGCGCGCCTGGGGTGCGGTCTACGCCAACACCAAACAGCACTGGGACTTGTATGAGCTGGCCGAAAAATTGGTTGATCTCGAAGACTACTTCCGCCAGTGGCG
>JANPNJ010000349.1:0-4836 GCA_031427395.1 Burkholderiales bacterium | reverse complement strand
CTTGCCGTCGGTGTCTTTCAGGTCAAACGCGGACGCGGCGGCGGACACGCCCATGCAAAACAATAGTGCGAATAGTTTCATTCCACACAAGACCGGAGGACGGGTGGCGGCAATCCTGGAAACATCGCCTTGCCTTTGAATAACGTTCATTTTTGCCTCTGCTGTTTAATTGGAAGATAATCAACGCCAGATCGCGCAAATCCGAATTCTTGCCGCTTTCGTACTGACGGGATTGCCCAGCTGTCGCCATATCACCGGGACAATCATACCGTTAAAGAATAGTCGGAATGTAGCGTGACACCGTCGCCGCAATAACAACAACGCACTGTGACCCAAGAGGGATGAATGTCGCTACCTTTATCTGTGCCCGTTCCCACACGGCCGCTCCCCAAAGAAATCGAGATCAATCCCAAAAAAGCCCGCGCTTGGGCCGAAGCGCTGCCGCTGACCAGAACCATTGAGTCCGCCAACATCATTGCGCAAACCATCAGCGCGCTCAATCGCGGCAAACTGCCCGCCGAGGAGCGCATTGCCCTGCTGGAAATCTACCGGCCGGTCATCAGTGTATTGATGGAAGAACTGGATGCCATTTATGCATTCTCCGCGCTGCCGCTTCCACCCAAACAAAAGGAAGCCTTTGACCTTGCCCATCTGATGTCAGCCGAGATATGCTTTGGCTACAAATTGCTGGTGCTGGAAAAAACCGAAAAGCGGTTTGCCTTCGGCATCAAAAAGACCTTGTTGCTGCCCATCCACCGCATTCTCACCAACCAGCTCGCGCTGATGATGCAAAGTTACAAGTCCTACCACCCTGTCCCGGCGGGCGTGTGGAAGGAGGCGAGCGCGTTGTACCAATATGCGGAAGTGGAAGGATTCGCCAGGGAAATCGCCGACGGCGAGACCAAGACGACCATTGCCGACATTTTCCATGACATGCTGATGATTTCCCTGGCAGACCCATATCGGCTGATGTACCGGGAGGTGGATCGGGTGCAGGAAATATTGGGCCAGCATCGCGGCATGGTTGAGCTTCGCCTCACATCCGCCGGCCTCGATCCGCAACGCACGTTTGCAATTGCACTCGACGGCGAAGACGCCCCCAGGCCACTGGTTCAGGGCAATCGCCCGCCAACAGGCAATGTCATTCGAATGGTGGATCCCGCCAAATTGGTGGAACGCCTGCAGCAAAAACTAAAAGCCTCCAACAGCAACGCCGCGAGTGCCGCCAAAAGCCGCGCCGCACATGATCTCAATGACCTTACCGCCAGGCTCATTCGTTTGTGGGGTGATCCACCCAAGCGCCAATTCCGGCGCAACCCCGCCGACACGGGAGTGGCCTTGTGCGCAGGCATCAAGGCCATCGCCCACTTTGCCGAACTGGCAAGCAACGAAAGCCCGGAAGACGATGCCCAGGCGATACGCGACGGTCGCACCATTCCGCTGTTGAAAATGCCAACGGATCCGGTGTCACAACGCATTGGTGTCGAAGAATGGCATGTGCTGAATCAAAGTGCCAATGGCCTGCGCATGCACCGCGACCAGGGAGGCAATGTCGGCATCACGGTGGGTGAGGCCATTGGCGTCAGATTTGTCGGGGGCCAGGCATGGAATGTCGGCGTGGTGCGTTGGTTGACATTGATGGAAGGCAACGCACTCGAATTTGGCCTGGAATTGCTCTCCCCTGCCGGACACAGCGTGACCATTGAGCCCACCATCGGCAGCAACGGCCGCGCCATTCCGACGATATTATTGGCGACCAGCCACCCCGAATTGCCGCCTGACATGGTGATGTCGATGCCGGACATGTTTGCCGACCTGCGCGAGTTCGAACTCAACGACCACGATGAACTTTCCCGCGTGCGCGCCACCACGCTGATCGAACGCACCTCAAAATTTGATTTGTTCCAGTTTCAGCCGTCGTAATCAGGTCTTGCCGCCACGCGGCTGGTAACGCATCGGCCTGCCCGCCAGCACGGTGACGGCACCGGCGTCCACCAGCGCATCCAGCGCATCTTCCGCATGATCGATCGGCATGGGCGCGGCGCGGCGCAGTTCGTCAAATGTGCATGGCGCATTGGCCGCAAGCAACGCAATTTCCATTCTGGTGCGGGCATCTTCCGGCAACCATGATTGTTGCGCCTTGGCATGCCGCACATACGAAAGCGTGGCGGAGACCTCCGCGCCCAGCAGCACCAACAGCCAGCATAAAAACATCCACATGAGAAAAATCGGCACACTGGCAAACGCGCCATAGACCAGGCTGTAGTTGGGAATTTTGATGACGTAGGCCACAAAAAAATATTTCATCAATTCAAACATCACCGCCGCCAGCAGCGCCCCCGCCAGCGCATGGCGTGTGGGCACATGCCGGTTCGGAATCCACCGATATGCCATGTAGAGCACCACCGCCGTGATGGTGACGGGCAACAGCCGCCAAAGCGTGTCGTCCAGCAGCGGCACGGTACGCTCGAACGCACGCGTGGCACGCAGCAAAAAAACGGTGACGGACAAACTTGCCGCGATCAGCAACGGCCCCAGTGTCAACAACGCCAGCGCCCAGCGCAGGCGCCGCCACCACGTGCGGCGGCGGGTGGACCGCCAGATGCTGTTGAAGGCGTTTTCAATGGTGAACAACAGCGCCACCGCCGTCATCAACACAATCACCAGGCCAATCACCGTCAGGCGCGAGGCATTCGTGGCGAATTGATCCATGTATACGCCGACCATTTTGCTCGCCATGTCGGGCACAAAATTTTTCAGCACAAACAGCTTGAGCTGCACAATCATGTCGCGTGTGACCGCGAGCTTTGAAGTGAGCGTGATGGTCACCGTGAACAGCGGCACCAGCGCCAGCAGCGTGGTGAAGGTGAGGCTGCCGGCAATGGTCAGGCAGCGATCCGCGACAATGCGCCTGGCCAGAAAGCGCGCATAGGCAAAAAGGGTTTGAAAATGCGGGATGATGGATTTCACTTGGGCTGATTGTCAGGGCAAAACCTATAATAACGCGATGACTCCACCGACTCCACCAACAGGGGATGCAAGCATGTCCGATATTCTGGTTTTGTACTACTCGCACACCGGTGCCGTCAAGGCGCTCGCCAACCATGTGGCGCGTGGCGTGGACAGTGTGCCCGGCATGTCGGCAAGGGTGCGCACCGTGCCCAAAATCTCCACCGTCACCGAGGCCGTGGCCCCCGCCGTGCCGGATGACGGCCCGCCCTATGTCACCAGCGCCGATCTCGCCGAATGCGTTGGCCTGGCGCTGGGCTCGCCCACACGTTTTGGCAACATGGCCGCGCCACTGAAATATTTTATTGATGGCACCGGCGGCGAATGGATGCGCGGCACGCTGATCGGCAAACCGGCGTGTGTATTTACCTCCACCTCATCCATGCACGGTGGCAATGAGACCACCTTGCTGACGATGATGTTGCCGTTGTTGCATCACGGCATGGTGATGGTCGGGTTGCCCTACTCCGAGCCTGATTTATCCCACACCACCACTGGCGGCACACCTTATGGTGCCAGCCATGTGGCCGGTGCCGATGGTGCCAATGCCATCTCGGACCAGGAAAAAAATCTCGCCTTCGTGCTGGGCAAGCGGCTGGCGCTTGTCGCCGCGAAGCTGGCGTGACCATCATGCCCGATGCAGCGCGTGCGGCGGCGGCACATCGTTTCGCCCTCGGCTGCCTGTTGATCCTCATGCTGCTGTGTGTGATGTGGGAGTGGTGGCTGGCACCGATCCGCGGCGGCGGCTCATGGCTGATTTTGAAAGCGCTGCCGCTGGCCGTGCCGATCCACCAACTCTGGCGCAACCCGGCCACGCGCCGCTACACCTACCAATGGTCTTCACTGCTGATCTGGTTTTACTTCACCGAAGGCGCGGTGCGGGCCTGGTCTGATCGCAGCGCGGTGTCGCAGGGGCTGGCCTTGCTGGAGGTGGCGCTGTGTGTGATGTTCTTTTTTGCCGCGGTCATTTATATCCGCAACACGCCCTCATTGCCGCGCTAGTTTCGCGCGCACCACGCCGGCCACAATCGGCAGCACGCTCAATGCAATCACGCCGACAACGATCAAGCCCTGATTGGCCTTGACCCACGGGATATTGCCGAAAAAATAACCCATATAGATGAGCGAGCCCACCCAAAGCGCGGCCCCCAACACGGTGAAGAACAGATAGTTGCCGCGCCGCATCGCGCTGATTCCGGCGACAAACGGAACGTAGGTGCGCAGAAAAGGCACAAAGCGCGCCAGCACCACCGACATCGCGCCCCAACGCTCAAAAAACGCATGGGTGCGCTCGACATAGTACGGATTCAACCAGCGTGATTCCCGCTTGGCAAACACCTTCGGCCCCAGCCAGCGGCCGATCTCGTAGTTCAGGGTGTTGCCCAGCACCGCGGCGGTGAACAGCAGCAACACCAGCAGGTGTATATCGATGCTGCCCAGCGCCGCAAGTGATCCGGCAATGAACAACAGGGAGTCACCCGGCAAAAACGGCGTGACCACAAAGCCGGTCTCGGCAAAGACCACGCAAAACAATATGGCGTAGATCCACCCGCCATATTGGACGCTCAGCACGGTGAGGTGCTTGTCCAGATGCAAAAACAAATCGACCAGCGCGGCAAACCACTCCATGGGCGGTGAATGTTGCGAACGTTGACGAAACAATAATCAGGGTTCGGCGGAAATGACTTCCGGCTCGCCCTCTTTTTTCACGGGCTTGACAAAATCCTCGCGTGACACGCCCATATAATTGGCAATCGGGCAGGCCACCAGCACCGACGAATAAATGCCGAAACAAATGCCGATGGTGAGGGCGAGCGCGAAGTAGTG
>JANPNJ010000348.1:0-1715 GCA_031427395.1 Burkholderiales bacterium | reverse complement strand
GCCGCCGATCACACCATAGGCGCGGCTGACTGCCTGGTCGGTGTCCGCCAGCAGCGGAAAATTGAGGCTGTACTTGGCGCTGAAGCGTTGGTGCGAAACTTCATTCTGCGTCGAGATGCCCAGCACTGCTGCACCCTTGGCCTTGATTTCCCGGTTGGCATCGCGCAGCGAACACGCCTGCGCGGTGCAGCCGGGCGTGTCGTCTTTCGGGTAAAAATAGACGATGAGTTTTTTGCCACGATAGTCTTTAAGCGCAACCCGGCTGCCGTCAGTGGTGGTGCCGGAGAAGTTGGGGGCGGGGTCGCCGACTTTGAGGGTTGGTTTGGTCATGGTATAAAAATCCGTGGTTTCGTTGTTTGGCGCAGCCCATCTATCACCAGTGTATGCCCTGCGTGATCTGCGCAAACGCGACCGCTTCCGGTGTCATCTCGACTTCCTTTGGCGCTTCGCCTTTTTTGGTTTGTGCCGCCGTTGAATCGGGGAACATGCGGAAGGCGGCGTTGAGGATGATTTGCGTCAGCTTTGGCGAGACCGCGTGCAGCACCGCGCCGGCGATGCCGAGGCGGGTGGCGATGCGCACCGGCTTGTAAACAATGGCTTCGACCACCAAATCAGCGGCCTGCTCGGGTGACAGGGTTGGCACCGAGTTGTACATTTTGGTTGGCGCGATCATGGGGGTGCGCACCAGCGGCATGTTGATGGTGGTGAAGTGGATGTTGTTGTCGACAAATTCGGAAGCCGCGCAGCCGGCGAAGGCATCGAGCGCGGCCTTGGAGGCCACGTAGGCGGAAAATCGCGGGGCTTGCGTGAGCACACCGATGGAGGAAATATTGATGATGTGGCCATGGTTTTGTTTCATCATGGCCGGCAAAAATCCCATGATGAGGCGCAGCGAACCAAAATAATTGAGCGACATGGTGCGTTCAAAATCATGGAAGCGGTCAAACGAATTGGCGATGCCGCGGCGGATTGAGCGGCCGGCGTTGTTCACCAGGTAGTGGCAGGTGCCGAAATCCTTGAGCACCGCCGCCACCAGTTTGTCGCAATCATCCAGGCCGGAAAGATCACACGAATAAAATTTCGCGCTGCCGCCGGTGGCCTTGATTTTGGCGAGTGTCTCTTTGGCTTTTTCCGGGTCGCGCGCGACGATCACCACTTGCGCACCCGCTTCGGCCAGCTTGATGGCGGTGGCCTCGCCAATGCCGGAAGTGCCGCCGGTGACCACCACCACCTTGCCCTCCACCTTGCCGCGCAGGCTGCGGTCGATAAACAAATCCGGGTCGAGGTGGCGTTCCCAGTAATCCCACAGGCGCCACGAATAATCCTGCAATTTCGGCACGCTGATGCCGGAGCCCTTGAGTGCCTTGACGGTGTCACGGTTGTCGAATTTGGTCGGGTAGGAGATGAAGGTGAAGACATCCTTCGGGATGCCCAGGTCGGCGAGAATCTGGTTGCGCGCGCGCCGCACCGGTGCCACCGACATCAGGCCCTGCAAGACATATTCGGGCATGAAGCTGAGCATTTTGGCGTTGAGCCGCATGGTCATTTGCGGGGCGTGTGCGTCCTTGGCGAATTGGTTGAGGATTTCGCCGATGCGCATCGGCTCGGGGTCGGTCAGATGAAAGCATTCCCCGTCGAGCCCCTTTTTGTGGGCGATGTATTCCATCGCATCCACCACATAATCAACCGGCACGATGTTGATGCGGCCGCCCTCG
>JANPNJ010000347.1:0-1691 GCA_031427395.1 Burkholderiales bacterium | reverse complement strand
GCGGGATTCCCCCGCCTCCAAGGCCGCGCGCACCATGTCAAACACCGATTTCCGCAGCGAATTTGTCGAATTTGCCATCCGCCAAAACGCCCTGCGGTTTGGCGGATTCCAGACCAAGGCGGGCAGGCTGTCGCCCTATTTTTTTAATTCCGGGCTGTTCAACGATGGCGCGTCGATGTCCAAACTGGCCGGGTTTTATGCCAAGGCCGCACTCGCATCCAGACTCGAATTCGACATGATTTTCGGCCCCGCCTACAAGGGCATCACGCTTGCCGCCGGCATGGCCATCAAGCTCGCCGACATGGGGCGCAATGTGCCGTTTGCCTTCAACCGCAAAGAAGCCAAGGATCACGGCGAGGGCGGTCTCCTGGTCGGCGCGCCCCTCACCGGGCGGGTGGTGATTGTGGACGACGTGATTTCGGCGGGCACCTCGGTGCGCGAATCCATCGACATCATCCGCGCGGCCGGCGCCACCCCCGCCGGGGTGCTGATCTCGCTGGATCGCCAGGAGCGCGGCCAGGGCACACTTTCCGCCGCCCAGGAGGTCAGCCAACAACACGCCATCCCCGTTATCGCCGTGGCAAGCCTGGACGACATCGTCGCGCATTTGACCAAACTTCACTCTACAACGGCGGGTGAAACCGATAAACTGGCAAAAATCGCCGATTACCGCAGACAATATGGGGTCTCAACCCCGGCTTGATCTGCCCCCACGATCCCATGAGACCACGCATGTTCAAAATCCTGTTGTTGTTTGCCGCCGCCTGCCTGGTTCCGGGTGCGGTGGGGCGGGCGTCTGCGCAGTCCACCATGTTCAAATGCCTGGACGAAAAGGGCATCACCCATTACGGCGAGATCATGCCCGCCGCTTGTGCCAAAAAAGAAGTCACCGAAATGAGCAAACAGGGCCGCACATTGCGCACGCTGGATGCCCCGCTCACCGCCGAGCAGCTCAAGGCGCGCAGCGATAACGATGCCAAAAAAATGGCAGACGACCAAAAAGTGGCCGCGCAACGGCAAAAAGACCTGGCCATATTGGGCACCTTTGGCGTCGAGCGGGAAATCGATTTGGTGCGCGACAAAGACCTGGCACAACTTGCACAGAGCCGCAAATTCCTCGAAAACCGCATTGTTGATTCCGACGCGCGCCTGAAAAAAATAAACAACCAGATGGAGTTTTACGTCGCGGGGAAAAGCAAAACAGCCAAAACCAAAGATGGCAAGGACAGCAAAGATGGCAAGGAAGTGGCGAGCGCCGTTCCTGTGCAGTTGCAGGCCGATTTTGACCGCGCCACCACCGACCGCAAAAACATCGATTTGGAAATCGCCCGTCTGGACACGGACCGAAAAGCGATCACCGCGCGGTTTGAAATCGAAAAAGACCGGTTTCGCCGGCTCAAGGCGGGCATGCGTCCGGGCACCATCCTCGACGACAAAGGCAATGTGCTGATCGACGCGCCGATACCCAAGCGGGTGGCGCCGGCGCGGTAGTGGTGCGCCGGTGTGGTGGCAATGATTTTGCAACCGCCGATTCACGCCGATGTCCGCCGATAAAACCCGCCGATCCTACGCGTTCAATTTTTTGCGCAATATCTCGTTTACCTGCGCCGGGTTCGCCTTGCTTTGTGAGGCTTTCATCACCTGACCGATGAGTGCCTGCAATGCTTTTTCTTTGCCGGATTTGAATTCGG
>JANPNJ010000346.1:0-4312 GCA_031427395.1 Burkholderiales bacterium | reverse complement strand
AAGCGCACTCGATTACCATCGCTACCCGCAGCCGGGAAAAATTGAAATCGCCCCAACCAAGCCGCTCGCCACCCAACGCGATTTGGCACTGGCCTACACGCCCGGTGTGGCCGCGGTCTGCGAGGCGATTGCCGCCAATCCTGCGGAAGCACGCAACCTCACCGCGCGCGGCAATCTGGTGGCGGTGATCACCAACGGCACCGCCGTGCTGGGACTTGGGGCGATTGGCCCGCTGGCCTCCAAGCCGGTGATGGAAGGCAAGGCGGTGCTGTTCAAAAAATTCGCCGGCATCGATGTGTTTGATCTGGAAGTGAACGAACTTGACCCGGACAAATTGGTGGACATCATTGCCGCGCTGGAGCCGACTTTCGGTGGCATCAATCTGGAAGACATCAAAGCGCCGGAATGCTTTTACGTCGAGAAAAAACTCCGCGAACGCATGGGCATTCCGGTGTTCCACGATGACCAGCACGGCACGGCCATCATCGTCGGCGCGGCCATTGTCAACGGCCTGAAGGTGGTCGGCAAAAACATCGGGGAAGTCAAGCTGGTGACATCCGGTGCCGGTGCCGCCGCGCTGGCGTGCCTCGACATGCTGGTGGCACTCGGCATGAAAATGGAAAACATCTGGGCAACCGATATTGCCGGGGTGGTGTATGCGGGGCGCGTGGCGGAAATGGACGACAACAAAGCCCGCTACGCCAAAAAAACCGATGCGCGCAAATTGGCGGATGTGATTGGTGATGCCGATGTGTTTTTGGGTTTGTCGGCGGGTGGCGTGCTGAAGCCGGAGATGGTCAAGACCATGGCGGCCAAGCCGCTGATACTGGCGCTCGCCAATCCCACGCCGGAAATTTTGCCGGAGGAAATCCGCGCGGTGCGTGACGACGCCGTGATCGCCACCGGTCGCTCCGACTACCCGAACCAAGTCAACAACGTGTTGTGTTTTCCGTTCATTTTCCGTGGCGCGCTTGATGTCGGCGCCACCACCATCAACGAAGCAATGAAGCTCGCCGCCGTCCACGCCATCGCCGAATTGGCCGAGGCCGAGCAGTCCGACATTGTCGCCATGGCCTACGGTGAATCGGGTGTGTCATTCGGCAAGGACTATTTGATTCCCAGGCCGTTTGATCCGCGCCTGATCGCCAAGGTGTCGCCCCGCTGTCGCCCGCGCGGCAATGGCCTCGGGGGTGGCGACCTCCCCCATCACCGACTGGGACGCCTACCTGCAACGCCTCGACCAGTTTGTCTATCACTCCGGACTCATCATGAAGCCGGTGTTTGCCAAGGCCAAACAAATTCCCAAGCGCATTGTTTATGCCGAGGGCGAGGAAGAGCGTGTGTTGCGCGCGGTGCAAATGGTGGTGGATGAAGGTCTCGCCAAGCCGATCTTGATCGGCCGCCCGACGGTGCTCGAACAGCGCATTGAAAAATTCGGCCTGCGCATCCGTCCCGGCGTGGATATTGAAATCATCAATCCCGAATACGACACGCGCTACCGCGAATACTGGCAGGAATATTACAAAATGACCGCGCGGCGCGGCGTGTCGCAGCAATACGCCAAGATCGAAATGCGCCGGCGCCTGACGCTCATTGGCGCCATGCTGATGCACCGCAATGAAGCCGACGGTATGATCTGCGGCACCTTTGGCACCCACGCCCTGCACCTGCACTATGTGTCACAAGTGATCGGCCTGCGCAATGGCGTAAAAAATTTCTACGCCATGAACGCGCTGATGATGCCCAAGCGCACCGTATTCATCTGCGACACCTACGTCAACGACAATCCCACACCGGAACAAATCTGCGAGATGACCATATTGGCCGCCGACGAGATGCGCCGCTTTGGCGTGGTGCCGAAAGTCGCGCTGCTGTCGCAATCTTCGTTCGGCTCATCCGACGCCCCCACCGCCGTCAAAATGCGCGAGGCACTGCAACTCATCAACACGCGCGCCCCAGACCTGGAAGTGGATGGCGAAATGCACGGCGACGCGGCGCTGTCAGAAGAAGTGCGCGCGGCGGTGATGCCCGACTCAAGGCTCAAGGGCAGCGCCAATCTTCTCATCATGCCCACACTGGATGCCGCCAACATCGCCTTCAATTTATTGAAGACAGCAGCAGGCGGCGGCATCACCATCGGGCCGATTTTGCTGGGCGCGGCCAAGCCCGTGCATATTGTCACCCCCACCGCTACGGTGCGCCGCATCATCAACATGACCGCGCTGGCGGTGGTGGACGCGCAGGCACTCAGAAAATAATATGCACTCGGATCGCTTCATTTCGCCGCGCGTATTGCCGGCGGGCGGTACCATCGGCGTTTTTTCCCCCGCTGGCGCGCCCGATGTGGCGCGCCTCGCGCGTGGTGTGGCGCGGCTGGAAGCGTGTGGTTATCGCTGCGTGGTGGCAGCGCACGCCGCCGAATCGTTTGAATATTTTTCCGCGCCGGATGACGTGCGCCTGGCCGATTTTCATGCGCTGCTGCATGACCCCGCCATCGACATGATGATGATGTCGCGCGGCGGCTACGGCCTGTCGCGCATTGTCCACCGCATTGATTGGCCTGCGGTGGCGGCATCGAAAAAAATACTTTGCGGATTTTCGGACTTCACCGCCATCAATCTGGCCGCCCTCGCGTTGGGTAATTTCATGACCCTGGCCGGCCCCGGTGTGGCGACCGATTTTGGCGAAGCCGAAATGGAGGATGGCGCACACGACGCGCACCAATTCTTGCAGCAACATTTTTGGCCGGCGGCGCGCGGTGAGGCGCACCGCATCGAAGTGGATTCCGCGCATCCCTACGCCGCGCAAACCATCCACGGCCCGATCTGGGGATCGAATCTTTCCCTGCTGTGCGACCTGAATGGCACACGCTTCATTCCCGACATGCCCGGCGGCATTTTGTTTCTGGAGGAGATCGGCGAAAAACCCTACGTCATCGAGCGTATGTTTTGGCAGTTGTTTCATTCCGGCATTCTTGGTGCGCAACGTGCCATCGTGCTGGGTGAATTCACCGGCTGCGAACCGGACGCGGATCGTTTTCCATATGGCATTGAACACGTCATCAAAACCCTGCGCGCGCTGCTGCCGATACCCGTGTTGACCGATCTGCCATTCGGCCATGTCGGCAAAAAAATCACTGTCCCGTATGGCGCCGACTGCACACTTGAGATCAAAGACAGTCGATATCATTTGACTTATTGATCGGCATCATATGTTGACCCCCACCTTGTTTTTGACCGCCATCGGCCTGGCCATGGATGCCGTCGCCGTTGCCATTGCCAGCGGGTTGTCCGTCACGCGTGTCACGTTCGCCAACGCGCTCAAATTGGCCTTGTTTTTTGGCTTTTTCCAGGCTGCCATGCCGCTGGGCGGATTCGCACTTGGGCTCACCCTTGCCGAATGGCTCGCCGCATTTGACCACTGGATTATTTTTTTGCTGCTGGGCGGGCTTGGTGTCAAGATGATTGTGGATGCCAAGGACGTCGGCGAAGAAAAGCTGCACTCGCCATTTCGCACCAACAAACTGCTGGTGCTGGCCGTCGCCACCAGCCTCGATGCCTTCGCGGTGGGGGTTGGTTTTTCATTGCTGGAGACCGGCCTGGTGGTGACGGTCGCCACCATTGGTCTGGTAACCTTCGCGCTGTGCCTGCCGGCGGTGTGGTTTGGCGCAAAATTGGGCAAACTGTTTGCCAAGCGCGCGGAAATTTTCGGCGGCGTGGTGTTGATTGTGATTGGCTGCAAGGTTTTGATCGAACATTTGGCAACCGGAGTCTGACATGGCAGAAGCCGCCCGCACTGTGTACCGCGCCTGCAATCTATGCGAGGCCATCTGCGGGCTTGAGATCAAAGTGGCGGGCACACAGATCATCAGCATTCGCGGTGACGATGCCGATCCGTTTTCGCGCGGCCATATTTGTCCCAAGGCGGTGGCGCTCAAGGATATTCACGAAGACCCGGATCGGCTGCGCCAACCCATGCTTCGAGTGGGTGATGACTGGCAGGCCATCGACTGGGATGCGGCGTTCGACATCGCCGCCGACAATCTGGCGAAAATCATCACCAAACACGGCAATGACGCGGTGGCACTGTACGCCGGCAACCCGACCGTGCACAACTTCGGCCACCTGCTGAATTTCCCGGCATTGGCAAAACTGATTCGCTCGAAGAATGTTTTTTCGGCCTCATCCGTTGATCAGTTGCCGCAGCAACTTGCCTCGTATCTGATGTTCGGCCATCAATTCCTGATTCCGGTTCCTGACATTGACCACACCGATTATTTTTTGATATTGGGTGCCAACCCGATCGCCTCCAA
>JANPNJ010000345.1:0-1541 GCA_031427395.1 Burkholderiales bacterium | reverse complement strand
CCCATGCAAAACACACACAGCTTGTTGCCGTCGGGATCGCGGAAATAACCTGCGTAAAAGCCGGGACTGCGTTCACCGACGGCACCTTCATCCGGGGCACCGAGGGCAATCGCCGCCTTATACAGTGCATCGACTTTTTCGCGGCTGTCCATGACCAAGGACACCATGACACCGTTGCCGACTGTGGCCGGTTTGCCATCGAAGGGTTTCAGCAATGCCAGCAGCGCGGATTGCTGATTCATGCCCCAGGCAACACCGCGATCGAGCTCCATCTGGCGCGTCGCACCGATCACCGCCAGCAACGCGTCGTAGAATTTTGACGCACGGGCAATGTCATTGGTGCCCAAACAAACGTAACCGATCATGATTGTTTCCTTCCAGTGAGTGATTGGCAATCATACTTGAGATCGGCCAGAATGGGCGTGCAAAATCGTGCCCAACTCTTCTTACTCAACATGACCCTTGCACCACCCACACCATCCACACGTCGCCGCATGCTCGCCATGGCCGGTGGCGGATTGGCCGCTGCCGCGCTGTCTGGCTTGCCCGGCTGCGCGCTTTTTCCTGTCGCCGCGCCTGTCGCACCCATTACACCCTTTCGCCGCCCGTATTCCGCCCTGCCGCTGGCAAGACCCATCATCCACGCCAGTGAAATCGTGCGGGTGGCGGTGGGGCTGCGGCCATATCGACGTTCCGGCTTCGTGGTGCGTGGCGAAAAATTCGGCGACAAACGCATCATCCACAACTACGGCCACGGCGGCGGCGGCCTCACCCTGTCTTGGGGCTCCTCCACTCTTGCAGTGGCCGAATGCGCCGACATCACCAACATCACCGACCGCCGCGCAACGGTGCTCGGCTGTGGCGTGATGGGGCTCACCACCGCGCGGCTGTTGCAGGCCAATGGCTGGCGCGTGCAAATTGTGGCGCGTGAATTACCGCCGCATACCACCTCCGATGTGGCCGGTGGCATGTGGGCACCCACCGGTGTGTTTGAGCGGGACACGGCCGGATTGACGCCTGCGTTCGAGGCGCAATTCAAACAGGCGCTGCACATTTCGCAGCAGATATTCAGCGCGCTGATTGGCCGCGGCTATGGCGTATCGCTGCGCGAAAATTACCACCTGAGCCAGACACCATTGTCGGCCGATGACATTTTTTACCTGCGCGATTTTCCGCAATTGTTCCCGAACATCACCGCATTCCAGCCAGGCGGGCATCCGTTTCCTTCCGCCTATGCGCTGCATCATTTGTCGATGCTGATTGAGCCTTCGATTTTTTTGCCGCGCCTGATGGACGACATCCGGCAGGCAGGCGGCACCATCACCCAACATGAATTGCGTGACCAAGCCGAAATACTCGCGCTCGACACCCCGGTGATTTTTAATTGCACCGGGCTCGGTGCCAAGGCGTTGTTTGGCGACGATGAGCTGACGCCCATTCGCGGCCAGGTGGTGGTGATGCCGGCTGATGCGCGCATCGATTACCTCACCCACGGCGGCACCAAGGGCAGGCAGGGCGGATTGCTCTACATGTTCCCGCGT
>JANPNJ010000344.1:0-1581 GCA_031427395.1 Burkholderiales bacterium | reverse complement strand
GTGCGCGAATCCGAGGATCATATAGCGGCTTTGTGTGATGTAATGCGCGCCATGATTTTGGGCGATGTTGCAACAAAGCCATTCAGCACCGACGCGCAAAAAAAGTTTTTCATGACGCATGTCAATACTTGGATTTCTCGTTGCACAAAAAACATTTTGGAGTATCATCAGTCGAATTATTACAAGCGGGTCGCTGAATTCGCCCAAGCGTTTTTTGACATGGAAGCCGCCGCTTTTCAGATCGACTAGATCGATTGGCAAATATTTTCACGCTGTTGCTGTCAGCCGGGTTTTATAACGAGGAGGGTTGTCATGAAGCGAATCGAATCCACACCAGGGCGCCGCAATTTTCTGCTTGGTGCCACACTCGGCACTGCCGCCACCGCTGCGGCCATTGTTGCCGGTGTCACCAGTCAATCATCCGTACAGGCTGCCGCTGACCATGCGGCACCTGCCCCCGCCGACGCGGGGCAGTCCGGCTATCGCCTGACCGCGCACATCGCCCAGTACTACGATACGACCAAACTGTAATCTCGAGGAGAACACCATGCTGCTCACCAAAAAGTCCACTGGGGCGGTGCAGAGGAGTACCTTTGCGTCCAAATTCAATGACATCGTCGGCACCGTTGACCGCCGGGCATTCCTGAAACGCTCGGGCATGGTGGCGGGAGCCGGGGCATTTGCCTCGCAGTTGCCGTTTTCGATGATGCAAAAAGCCGAAGCGGCGGCGGGCTCAGGCCCATCGGTTGCGGCCGACGGCAAGATGGAAGTCAAACGCACCGTCTGCACCCATTGCTCGGTCGGCTGCGCGGTTGATGCCATTGTGCAAAACGGTGTGTGGGTGCGGCAGGAGCCGGTGTTTGATTCCCCACTCAATCTGGGTTCCTACTGCGCCAAGGGTGCGTCGGTGCGCGAGCATGGCCATGGCGAGCATCGCCTGAAATACCCGATGAAATTGGTCAACGGCAAATACCAGCGCATCACCTGGGATCAGGCGATGGGCGAGATCTCCGAAAAATTCATGAAGCTGCGCAAGGACAGCGGCCCGGATTCGGTGTACTGGATCGGCTCGTCCAAACACAACAACGAGCAGGCATACCTGCTGCGCAAATTTGTTTCCCTGTTCGGCACCAACAATTGCGACCACCAGGCGCGCATTTGCCATTCGACCACGGTGGCCGGGGTGGCCAACACCTGGGGTTATGGCGCCATGACCAATTCCTACAATGATATGCAAAACACCAAGTGTGCGATGTATATCGGCTCCAACGCCGCCGAGGCGCATCCGGTGTCGATGCTGCACATGCTGCACGCCAAGGAGACCGGCGCGAAAATGATTGTGGTCGATCCGCGCTTCACCCGCACGGCGGCCAAGGCCGACCAGTTTGTGCGCATCCGTTCCGGCACCGACATTCCATTCCTGTTCGGCATGTTGTATCACATCTTCGCCAACGGCTGGGAAGACAAAAAATATTTGAATGACCGTGTATTCGGCATGGATAAAATCCGTGACGAAGTGATGAAAAAATGGCATCCCAAGGCGGTCGAGGAAGCCTGCGGCGTGCCCGAGGCCGAAGTCTA
>JANPNJ010000343.1:0-2201 GCA_031427395.1 Burkholderiales bacterium | reverse complement strand
GATCATCAAACGCGAATTGTTGTGGCTGCCGATCATTGGCTGGGTGCTGGGCGGATTGAAATCCATCGCCATCAACCGCCAGGATGGCCGCAGCGCGCGCGAGCAAATTCTGGAGCAGGGGCGGGATCGGCTGGCACGCGGTTATTCGATTTTGATTTTTCCAGAGGGCACACGCGTGGCACCCGGTGAACGCCGCAAATACGGCATGGGCGGCGCGCTTCTGGCCACCGACGCCCGCGCGCCGATATTGCCGATTGCGCACAACGCCGGCGAATGCTGGCGGCGCAATGCTTTCCTGAAATATCCGGGCACGGTGACGCTCTCCATTGGCCCCTTGATCGAAACAACCGGCAAGGACGCCGCCACTGTCAACGCGGAAGTGGAAGCATGGATCGAGGGCGAAATGTTGCGGCTGCCCAAGGCGTGTGCATGACATATGACCTGTTTGGACAATTGTCGGACTTTTTGACACCCAGGGCGGACAAGACCGCGCGCACCGGCCGTGTGGCGCGCCAGTCGAAAGCGGAGAGCGAACACACCATTGCGCTCGACGGACGGCAGGTGGATTACAAACTTGTGCGCCGCCGTGGGCGTCGCGGTGTCGGTCTGAAGGTTGACGGCGCGGGGCTGACGGTTGCGGCATCATTGACCACGCCGCTCGCGGCCATCGAAGGCATGATCGACCAACACGCCGGTTGGGTCGCCAAAAAACTCGGGCAGTGGTCGCAGCGAAAAATCGTCGCGCAGAATTGGCAAACCGGCGCGGTGGTTTTGTTCATGGGCGAGCCGCTGACATTGATGGTCGATGTCGGCCATGCCCGCGCACGTGTCGAGCTGGCGCTGGGACATTTGTTTGTCAAAGTCAAAACCGCCGCGCCCGAGGCAATCGAAAAAGCGGTGGTGGCGTGGCTGAAAAAACAGGCGTTGCCGCATCTGGCGCAGCGCGCGTTTTTGTTCGCGCGGCTGCATCAACTCACCCCGCCACGGGTTTTTTTGTCCAGCGCCAATAGCCGTTGGGGCAGTTGCAATTCAAAACGCGAAGTGCGGTTTTCATGGCGGCTGATCAAGGCCGCCCCGGCGTTGATTGACTATGTGGTGTTCCATGAGCTGGCACAACTGCGGCACATGAATCACTCGGCGGCATTCTGGGCAGAGGTCAAACGCATGTGCCCGGAATATGAAACGCTGAAAATTGAGTTGGATCGCAACGACCACCGGTTCCGGGCATTTTGAAAATCGAAGTGTGCTGGAAACCTGCTGGCAACGGCGTGGGTATTTGGACAGGACATCGCTGTCGTAATTGTGGCTGGCCATCGAGGGGGAAGCACTGCTTTTGGGGCTTGAATTATTTCACATGGCGACCGCGCAGGCTGAAGATATACTGCGGTTCGCGTTGCTCTGCAGACTTTCAATCGATGGAGTTTTCGTGAGAATTCTGGTAATCGTATTGGCCGCGTTTATGGCCACCATGGGGCTCGCGTCATTCAATGTATCCGCTTAACAAACCTAATCTAAAGACCGTCGCGGCTATAAACCAGAACAAGGCGTCCCTCGCCGGCATAACAATCACGGCCAATGGCAAGGTGGTCAAGGTCAACAATGGCATCATGGGGCGTAATTTTTTTTCATATGCAAGATGTCACGGGCGATGCCACCAACAACAACAACCGGATTGTGACCAGCAAGCAGACCGCCAAGCAGACCGCCAAAGTTGGCGACCTGGCCACCATTTCTGGCGTGGTGGTAGTGAATCGCGACTTTGGTAGCGGCTACACTTACCCGTTGCTTATTGAAGACGCCAGCATCACTCCAAAGAAGTAACGGCTGAATGCTGCGGGTTAGCGGGCGACTGGTGATCGGCGCGTGTCACGTGTTTTGTCGAAGCGCTAGTAAAAAGTAGGTTCAATTAATTTTGTTCGCATTTTAGGAGCCAGAAATTGCAATCACGCATATTTGATCCCATCGCCGTCTCATCTTCATGGAAATTTTCATCTGTTCCCGTAGGTTGGGGAGTGAAACCGTATCGCAATATCGTTGCGGGGCTCATCGCTACAGTAGTGTCGTTGCCATTGTCGATGGGTCTGGGCGTACTGGCGCTGGCGCCATTCGGGCCGGAATATACCGTTTTGGGCATGATGGCGGGACTATATTCGGCCGCGTTCCTGAGCCTGATTGCGATTCTGGTCGGCGCTCGTGGTGTG
>JANPNJ010000342.1:0-33714 GCA_031427395.1 Burkholderiales bacterium | reverse complement strand
TGCTCAATCTCCAGATGGCAAGGTGCCAGCAACAGATGCGCCAGCTCTTCACTGTCGCTGGTTTGCATGTGTTTGGCAAAATCGGCGAGGCGCGCATCGTTGGCAGCGTTGAGCGCGGCAATCAACGTTCGCGCCGCCTCGCGGGCGGTGACACCCCCGGCCTGGTGGCTCGGCCAATTTGGGTAATGCGACAACAGGTGTTCGCGGTGATCCTGATATAACGCGGAGGCTTGGGTGTATTCCAGTGTCGCTTGTTTTTGCGCAAGCTCGGCGTCGATCTCGGCATCGGAATGTTGGTAGCGCGCTTTTTCCGCAGGCGTCCAGTGGGCTTTTTCGTGGTGGGTGCCATGGATTTTTTCCGCCGACTCGCGCAGTGTGGCGACAGTTGATTTCAGCTCGATGATCGAATGGCTGTGGCTGTCGCGAAACAAATGGATCACGCTGGCGCCATGGCCTTCGCTGCCCTTGTAGCGCATGTTCGCCGCGACCCGGCGCGGGTTAAAACGAAATTGCCGACTGCAGGCGGCCTGGAGAGTCTCAAGCAGCGCGTTTATTTTTGCTGGGTTCATGTGACATCCCTTTGTTTGCCAGTTGGTTTACGCGAGTATGGCTGTTTCGGCAGAGTCAATCCGCCATGGCGCGCCCTTATGGCAAACTCGTTTATCCAAGCCGACTTTGGGCATGTTATGCCTGAAAACGCTTGTCCCTGCTGGAGTTTGGCTTTATTAATGTGGGTTGTGGTTATCCGCCAAAAGTCCATTTCAGCAAGATCGGCTATCAGTCGGCGCGGTGTTCGCGTTAAAATCGGGCATCGGATCGGTGCCACGCAATGCCGCGTCGTATTTTGATCCCGTCACCACACTCGAGGGTTATCCATTGGTAAAGCCAAACTATAATTTTGCGAAACGCCAGCGCGAGCTCGCCAAGAAAGCCAAAAAAGAAGAAAAACAGCAGCGCAAGGCTGCCGGGCATGGTGATGCCGCCGCCGATCCCGATGCTCCGGAATCCGCCGAGGGCGAAGACCCTGTCCCGCCCGTGCCGCCCGCTGCCTAGTAAAGCAATCCGTAAAAAAAGAAACATGTCACAACTTTTTTGAATTTTGACATGACCTGAACGCCGCAAATTTTTGGTAGGGTGGGCGTAGCCCACCATCATCGCAAACGGTGGGTTGCACCCACCCTACGACTGCTGTACTGGTGTGGCAGCTAGACCAGATCGGTCACAGCGTTGCCCGCCGCGATCCGGCCGCGTGCAAACTGTTCGTGGTTGTGTTCGATGCGGCGCGGCTCGTAAACATAATTGACCATCAGGCCGAGTGATTGCCTGAGGCCTTTGTCCGAATCGTCCGCCGCCCAATTGAGGCGATCCAGCCGGGCGCCGTTGTTGAGATGAAAGCGCGCCACCGCATCCTGCGGCATGGCATCCGCCTCGCCGATGCCCAGCAAGTACGCCGCACACAGTGTGGTCAATTCACGTTTGAGGCCGGTTATGGCCGCCGCATTGGCGCGCAATTCGGCGAGGGAGCCACCCAGCGCCTCGCCCAGTGTGGCGCGCACCGCCGCCAGGGCTTTTTTCAATTTGTCGTTGAGGCGTTTGTCGCCGGGCCTAAAGTCCTGCACAAAGCCTTGTGCGACGCGCAGCTTCAGCCATTCACGAAAACCGGGGATCGGCGACAGGGTGCAGAACGTGCGCACCCTGGGTGTGTCCCGCTGCAGGGTATCGACCACCCGTTTGATCAAAAAATTGCCGAGTGACACGCCGCGCAAGCCAGGCTGGCAATTGCTGATCGAATAAAACACGGCGGTCTTGACATCGGCCAGATCGCCGGGCGCGGCATTGGCGTCGATCAACGGGCCGATCTCCTGCGCCATCTCGGGCAGCAACGCGACTTCCACAAAAATCAGCGGCTCATCGGGCATGGCCGGATGGAAAAACGCGAAACAACGGCGGTCCTGCTGCAGCCGCCGCCGCAAATCCCCCCAGCCGCGCACCTCATGCACAGCCTCGTGCTGGATGACTTGTTCGAGCAGGGCCGCCGGTGAATGCCAATCCACGCGCCGCATTTCAAGGAACCCCGGATTGAACCAGGAGGCCAGCAGGTGGCGGAAGTCGTCGTCCACCTGCGTGAGCTCGTGATCGCGGCGCAGGACATCAAGCAGTTTCACACGCATGCCGACAATGGCATGGGTGCCGCCGGCGGTGCGATTCAGGCGGCGCAGCAATTCCTGCCGCGGGGGCTCTGCCACATTCGTCAGCACCGCCAGATTCAGCGAGGAAGGCTCATGCGCATAGGCGTGCGCCGCCTCCAGCACCGCTTCCGGGCGCGGTGAAAAATCACGCTTGAGGGCATCGAAAAAACGCGCCCGCTGTGTGGCATCGAGTGCCGCGTACAAAGCCAGCGTTTCCCTGGCGCGGGTGGCACCGGAGGCTTCGCCTTCTTCGGAGAGAAGCTGCCGACACGCCGCCACCAGCCGGGTGACGGCGCGGTCGCGCCCGGACAATAATTTTGCAGACAGCTTTAATGAGTCAAACATGATGCCAACAGTATGTCGAACAACATCGCCATGACAAAGTGTTTGTCGGATCGTTGTGGTCAAAAATGCACGGATTTACCGACAAAGGACGCGATTATTTGCTGCCGCTTGACGCGCATCAACATCACACCGCCGTGGTTTGATATGTTGGACATGCCGAACCGGCGAATGCATCTGCAACCAAACTGGGGGTGTCATGTTCAAACGAATTCTTGTCCCGACCGACGGCTCGGCACGCGCCGAACACGCCGCACGCGCCGCCATCGAGCTTGCCAAATTCATGGATGCCGAAGTCGTGTCGCTGTATGTCTATCCGCCGTTTCAGTTGGTGATAACCGAACATCTTGCGGTGGCACCCGGCCTCATCAACGAATCGGACTATGCCCGCGCGCAACGCGCGGCGGCCAGGCGGATCCTGGGGGTGATCGACAAGGCGGCGCGCGCCGCCGGGGTGGTGTGTACGTCGCTTTGCATCGAAGACAAAAGCCCGGCGGCAACCATTGTCGCCACAGCGCGTTCGACTGACGCACCCTGTGACCTGGTTTTTATCGGCTCACACGGGCGTGGCGTGTTCGCGCAGACATTTCTGGGCAGCGTGACCACCAGGGTGCAGGCAATGTGTGACGTGCCGGTGCTGGTTTACCGTGATCCGCAGGCAAAAAAAACGGGAAAAAAACCAGGCAAAAAATCAACCGCAAAAGTGAAAAAAGCGCCGGGCAAAAAATCGGTGAAAAAATCAAAAAATCCGGCTAGGGACACTCTGAATAAGTCGTCATTCCGGCGAAAGCCGGAATCCAGCGGTATATATCATGTCGATTTTTAATGACTCTGGATACCGGCTTTCGCCGGTATGACGACTGCTTGTAACTTGATCAGACATTCACTGGAAGAATGACGTTTGTTTTGCGCGTCATCAGCCAATCAGGCGGCGGGCTTGGTTGACCACGCGTCAAAGTCGCACATGTTGGCATCAAAATTGGCGACGGTTTGTTCGACCTTGGTGCGCCTGGATATTTCCACCTCATGAAACGCCTTGGACAGTTCGAAGCACAGTTGCGCGAGATTTTTGGCGTCCATCGGCAGGGTGGCGGTGTTGTTGGCGATGACCGTGGCACTGCTTGCCATTTGGATGAAAATTTTTTCTGCGGTGTCCGCGAGCGGATTGACCGGCGCGGCGGCGGCGGCGGCCGGAGCGGCGGTGGCGGGGCGGGGAGGGGCGGCGGTGGCGGCGGCAGCGGACATGATTGTTTTCCTCGTAAGTGACGTTGGCTATCGTACTCTTAAAATATTGGCATCAACACGGATTCGGCAAATTTATTCTGTGTTTGATCGCGCACTGCCGCGCGGGCCACGCAGGGCAACGCCAGCCTTGCCGCCGTTGTGTCGGCCACTGTCGAGTGTGACCACGCCATTGACCAGAACAGTGTCGAAACCCGCCGAAAACTGGTGCGGGTTTTCATAGGTGGCGCGGTCGGTCACGGTTTTTTCGTCAAATATCACCAAATCGGCGGCATATCCCACGCGCAGCAGGCCGCGATTGGTGAGCCTGAATTTTTGCGCGGCGAGCGAGGTCATGCGGCGGATGGCGTCTTCGAGCGTGACAATTTTCTCCTCGCGCACATACTTGGCAAGGACGCGGGCATGGGTGCCATAGCTCCGTGGGTGCGGCATGCCGCGCCCGCTTTGCACCCCGCCGTCGGTGCCGACCATGTTGAACGGGTAGGCCATGAATACCTTTACATCATTCTCGTGCATGCC
The DNA here is from genome assembly GCA_031427395.1 of Burkholderiales bacterium. Lineage (GTDB taxonomy): Bacteria > Pseudomonadota > Gammaproteobacteria > Burkholderiales > Usitatibacteraceae > UKL13-2. The sequence continues at coordinate 29,422 of JANPNJ010000342.1, read as the reverse complement.
GTGAAACACCATCTGCGCGCCACCGGCAACCAAAATATCCATGATGGTTTCGATCTGGGCTTCCATGCTGTCGGCACGTTTTGATTGTTGGTTGATGGCGGCGATGCTCATGCCGTTGTGCGCGGCATTGGCGGCGTGCCTCGCCACCACCGCAAAGGCAAAGTCGGGGCGCTTGGAGGCGCGCGCACTGGCCAAAATTTCAGCGGCGATTTTTGGCCGCACGGCGGGGTCCAGCAAACGCGCCTTGGTGGCCTCGTCGCCGCCCTCGCGCGCCCAATCCGGCAGCAACACCGCCAGTTGGGTGCTGCTGGCGGTGTAGGGATATTGGTCAATGGTGACATCCAGGCCATCGCGCCTTGCTTGTTGGATCATCGCCAGTGTTTCGTTGGCGCGCCCCCAGTTGGCTGGGGCGCTGACCTTGAAATGGGAAATCTGCACCGGCATGTTGGCGGCGCGGCCAATGTCCAGCGCCTCGTTGATGGCCACGACCACTTTGCTGCCTTCGTTGCGGATGTGCGAGGCATACACGCCGTGGTGCGCCGCCGCGGTCTTGGCCAGTGCCACCACCTCCGCCGTGCTGCTGTACACACCCGGCAGGTAAATCAGCCCGGTGGACAATCCCACCGCGCCGTCACGCATGGCCTCATCCACCCGCGCCTGCATTTTTTGCAGGTCCTCTGCCGTGGCCTCGCGGTTGTTGAGCCCCATCACCTGGCGGCGCACGGTGTTGTGGCCGACGAGCGAGGCGATATTGATGGAGGTGCGCTCGCGGTCGATGCGCGCAAAAAAATCCTTCAGGCTGTCGGCGGAGCCGCCGCAATTGCCGGTGATAACGGTGGTGACACCATTGTGGATGTAGTTGTCCGCGGTGGTGCGCTCAAACAGGCCGAATTCGATATGGCCGTGGACATCAATAAAACCTGGCGCGACGATTTTGTCCTGGGCGTCAATGACACGCCGCGCGGGCATGGCGGCGAGTTTGCCGATGTGTGTGATCCTGCCGTTTTTGATGGCCACATCGCCGCGAAACCAGTTGTTGCCGGTGCCGTCCACGATGCGGCCATTGGTGACCAGCACATCGGCGCTGCCGCTGTGGTCAACACCGGCGCAACCGGCGACGGCGGCTAACAATAAAATGGCGGCAAACCGGCGCATGATGGCGGTTTCCTGTGGGCGGCGATATGTGGAGTTTACGTTGATTAAAATCGAAACGAAACGCTTGGTGCTGCGCGAAGTCACGCCCGATGATGCCGCGTTTTTTCTGGCACTGCTCACTGACCCCGACTGGATCCGCAATATCGGCGACCGCAACGTGCATTCGCTGGATGATGCGGTTGCCTACATGGACAAAGCCTATATCCCCCAATACGCGAAACACGGCTTCGGCCTGTATCTGGCGACACGCAAGGACGGCACACCGATGGGCATGTGCGGCATCATCAAGCGCGACACACTCGATGATGTGGATATTGGCTTCGCGTTTTTGCCCGCGTACCGCGGGCAGGGTTATGCGCTGGAGGCCGCGCGCGCCACACTGCAATATGGCCGCGATGTGCTCAACAAAAACCGCATGGTGGCGATCACGCTGCCGGACAACCTGCCGTCCGTCGCGCTGCTGGAAAAAATCGGCATGAAGTTTGCGCGCAAAATCCGGTTGGGTGATGACCCGGATGAACTTGCGTTGTACGCGATAGAATTGCAGGCTTGAATGACGCTGTACGTTGTGTCTTGAAAGGAAATTTCATGCGGCAGGCCAGACTGATTTTGCATAGGTTGTTGACTACCGCCATCACATTCGTCCTGGTGGCGGCAGGCACGATGGCCGTGGCACAAACCGCCGTGCCCTTGTCCAAGCGCGGCGGCATTGACATCGACGGCAACAACAAAAGTGTGGTGCTGGTGCGCACCCAGGCCAATGCGGCCGCGCCGCAATTGCAGGCGGGGCGGCTGGTCAATGGCCGGTTTGTGTTCACGTCACAAATCGATCCTGGCGCCAACTTTCGCCTGGTGGGGGTAACGGATTTTGACGGCAACGGCAAATCCGATCTGGCTTTCCAAAACATCACGCAAGGCGACCTGGGAGATGTCAAAGGCTGGCACGATTTTCTGCCGACCAACGAGCGCACCTTCCGGCAGGTGCGGCAGGTATGGGATGTGCAGGCGGTGGGTGATCTCGACGGCGACGGCCGCGGTGACCTGGTGTGGCGGTATGTGGTGGCCAATTCGCCTGACACCGGTGTGTCCTATATTTGGTTCACCAATGCCAGCGGACCGCCCATGGTGCGCAAGCGCGGCGGTGCGCCGCTCGACTGGAGATTGCTCGGTGCGATGGATTTGAATGGCGATGGCGCCGCCGACATGGTGTATGTCAGTCCCGACAACAGCATCAGGGTGCTGATGGCCACCCCAAACCGCACCTGTGCCAATTATTCTGCGGGCAGTGTGCCCGCTGGTTTTCTTGCGCATGCGTTCGCGGATTTCACCGGCAACGGCCGCGGCGACATTTTATTGCGCAATCCCGCCACCGGACAAATGGCGCTGATGTCACTGAACGCGGCCGGGATCAATTTGCCAAATTTCATCGGTGACCCCGACAATGTGAACGCCTCCTGCACCGCCACCACGGGGGCGATTGCCAATGCTCTGGTCAATCTGCCTGCCAGTGATGCGGCGAGCCAACTCTATGCCACCGGCGACTTCAACGGCGACGGCGTTTTTGATGTGCTCTGGCTGCGCAGTGATGGCACGTTGGATTTGTGGCAGTTGAACCGCAACCAGGCAAGCCCCACCATATTCAACGATGTCGGCCGCGCACCGGCGGGCACCAACAATGGCGCGGTGTTCCACGGCGTGACGCCTGTGGTGGCCACCGTGCAGGCGGCGACCAGTTTTTCCCGCATCCAGGAAAAAATCCTGACACCGGCATGCAACAGTTGCCACAGCGCCGGGCATCCCTATGCTGTTCAATCCGCATTGGTGCTGGATGCGGCGGTGTCCTATCGCAATTTGTTCAACGCCCCGGTGAAACTGGCGGAGGCGGGCGCGCGTGGCATGAAGCAGGTGGTGCCGCGCGATGTGCAAAACAGTCTGCTCTACCAGAAATTATTGTTGTGGGATCCGTCCCGGCCGCAACATTTCGGCAGCCCGATGCCGATGGGTGCCACCTCGCTCAGCGTGGGACAGCTTGAATACATCAAACGCTGGATCGAATCCGGCGCGCCTGAGACGGGTGACAACATCGACGCGGCACTGCTTGACGACAAAACCCTGCCGGCCTACGCGCCGTTTGTCGCGCTGGCACCGCCGGCACGCGGCATACAATTGGTTGTTGAGCCGTTTCTGGTGCGGCCTAATTTCGAGCGCGAGTTTTTTGTGATGCGTGAATTGGGCAACACCGCGCCGATTTACATCTCGCGCATCGAAACCCGGATGCGCGCCAACAGCCACCACTTCCTGCTTTACACTTTTCAAAACAATATCCCGTCGGCAGTTATTCCCCCGCCAAATCTGGTGCGGGATATTCGCAATGCCGACAACAGCCTGAATTTCTTGAATATGCTGCCAATGGGATACCACACATTTTTTGCAGGGTCGATGACGCCAGAGGGTGGCTTTGCCTTTCCTCCCGGTGTGGCGCTGCCATTGCCCGCCAACGCGAGGCTGGATCTCAATTTGCATTACGTCAACAACGGCACCAGCGACCTTTCCGGCGAAGCCTATGCCAATCTGCACACGGTTGATGCCGCGCAGGTAACACAAGTCGCCCGCACGCTCAATCTGGCCAACACCAATATCCCCCTGCCACCGCGCCAGCGCACCACCCATTCCAGGTCGTTCACCTTCGCGGCCACCACGCGCATTTTGATGTTGACCTCGCACACCCACCAACTCGGCGAGCGTTTTGTCATACGCATCAATGGCGGGGCGCGCCACGGCCAGATTGTCTATGAAAACACCGAGTGGGCACACCCGGCCATGGCCACTTTTGATCCGCCGCTGGTGTTGCAGGCGGGCGAAGGGCTGACATCCGAAATCACTTATAACAACACCACTGGCAACATGGTCAATTTCGGGCTGACCAGCAATGATGAAATGGGCATTATTTTTGGGTATTACTATTGACTGGCCGCTTGGAATTTTCCGCTGTTTCCAGAATGATGCCGATGACATCGGCAACGGGACGCTCCATGCGAACCGCAAAGCCGTCGGTGGACAACTCTGATGGCTGATTGGCGAGGGCGTAGGTGCCGGTGCGCACGTCTTTGACCACCATCGCCGTGCTGCCACCGCCGTCGAGGTTGATGGCGTCATGCGCGCCGATTTGTTTCATCAACTCCCCCAGCTCGAACATGTTGGCGCCAATACTGTGCTTTTCCTGTCGGCCGTCCACGGCAACCAGGTAGAGGGTTTTTCCGTTGGCGCTGATGCCGACCGCGCTGCGCGGATGACGCACCCCGTTCTTGTCCCGGGCGACGATGTCGCCATTCAGCAGCGCCATGACATTGCCACTGACGGCATATTTTGTTTTCGGCGGCAACACCTGCACATCAGCCTTGAGCGCCACACTGCCGTCTTCCATCACCAACATGGTGGCGCGCAGTTTTTCATTGGCGGGGGTGGCCAGTGTTTTGCCGGACGCGACATGCCAGCCAACCGGCATGGTGCAATTGCCAACGTAATAACGCACTTTCTGCCCATCCATTTGTTTGACATGGGGTGCGGCAAAAAAACTGGCATTGAGCGTGATTGCGAATTCATTTTTGCGGGCGGTATTGCTGGGGGTGTCGAGCTGCCCGACACACGGGCCATCACCGTCCGGATCCACATCGTCGGCGAGCGCCACTTTTATTTTCACCTGCGGGTGCGCCAGATTGATGGCGGCAACCACACCCACCATGGGGCCGGGACGGCTGAAACGTTCGATTTTGTAGGGTTGGGGAAGTGTGGCTGTCGCGGCGGACTCTGCTGTTTGTGCCCACGCTTGTGGCGCGGGCGCACTGCCGAACACACACAGCAGGGCGGCGATGGACAGGCTGAATTTCATTCCGCGAATCAACGCAGAGGCTTGCCAGGCAGCGCCGCCAAAATATTTTGCAGACGTGCCGCCGCCACGGCATCACCCAGTGGCGCGGCAATGACCACCGCGATCCATTTTTCAATGTCGGCGTTGGTGACAGTCACGGCCTGACGCGCCTCGATGGCATTTTTCATCGCGCGCAATTTCATTTCACGGCGCGCCGCCTGGAAAGCGGGCGGTGACTCCATATCCAGCGCGGCCTCGAGTTTCAACAACGTTTCGTCTTGCGGCACGGAGACGGGCTGGCCGACAAGGGCGGCATCAAAGCGGGTGTGCAGGGGTTTTTCCCAGATGTCAGCGAGGGCGGGCAGCGCCTGCCAACTTTCGCGGGTGTTGCCGACGTTGCCTGTGTTGTTTTCAAGCTCGACACAAAGTGCCAGCTTGGCATGCAAACTCTCGCAGGTTTTTTGCCAAGTGCGTTTGGCGCTGCCCGCTGAAAATTGTTGGGCATCATCACGCGCACGGCGGAACCGCGCTTCCAGCTTGGCTTCCAGTGCACGCGGTGCTTCGCCCGCGCGCCGCCAGGCGCTATCGACCTCGGCAATGGTGCGTTTGATTTCGCCGGGCGGGGTGTCGGCGGTGAGGGCGGTGAGCTTGTTGATCAGCTCGGTGCGCAATGTGGCATTGGTCTGAAACACCGCGTCCCTGGCCGAGTTTGCGGCATCACGCGCGTGGAATATGGCATCGGTGGCGGCTTTGAATTCGGCCCACAGCCGATTCTCGACATTGCGCTGCAACGGCAATGCCTTGGCGTGTTGTTGCCACTCGGTTTGCAATTCCCGCACTTTGATGATGGTGTCGCGTTGCTGGCTGTCGGTGCTTAATGCCTTGGCGCGGGCAATCAGTTGTTCGCGCTTGAGCGCCTCGACACGGCGGCTGTCGTTGAGCGGGGATTCCAGCCTCGCCATGGCTGCTTTCATGCGCTCCAGCAAGGCCGCCTGCGCCTTGTGCGGAACCGTGTGTTCAACCGGCCCCAGTTTGCGCCACTCGGTCTGGAAGTGTTCCAGCGCGCGCGCCCAATCCCGCAGCGTGGCGGCGGTGGATGCCGCGTCCGCGGTCACGCTGACAGCGTCCAGGGCGGTGATCAATTGATTGCGTGCCGCCAGGTTTTCCTGGCGCACTGCCTTGAGTTTGGCCAGTTGCGCGGACACCGGCAAATACGCCGTCTTCAGCGCACCGTCAAATTTTCCCCATAAATCACGGCTGGTGGCACCGCCGAGTTTGTCGAGTTCCTTCCAGCGTTCGCGCAGTTTTTCGATGGCATCGGCGTGGGATTTGATATGCAGTTTTTCGTCGGTGATGGCTTTGGCCAGTGTCTCGGCTTCCGCCGCCAAATCTTCACGCGCGCGACCGCCACCCCAGTGCTGCCAGCCTTTGAGGCGGGTGATTTCGGCACGCAGCGCATCCACGCGACCAAGCAATTTTGGGTTGGCGTGCGCACCTTTGAGTGTGGCTTCGATGGTGGTGAGGGCGGCGGCGGCATCGACCACTTGTCCTGTTGCAAGGGCCGATTCGGCACCCGTCAGCAATTCATTCAGGGTGGCCAGCTTGGCCTGCCGCCGGGCCTTGTCTTTTTCGTCCACCGCTTCTTTTGCCGCGCGCGACATGACATCGCGTGACTGTTGCCGGGTGCGGCGAATGGCGTCGTGGCGTGCGCTGAGCAGGCCGGCGATTTTGGTGTCGGCGACCGGCGGCAGGCCATGCCAGGCTGCCGGGTCATCGTTGGCGTTGGTGGCGTCGGCAGCCAATTTGTCGATGTGGGTCAGACGGGCGTCAAGCGCCCTCGCCAGTTGCAGCGCGGCATCCAGCAGCATGATTTTGTGATTGATGTCGCGCGACCTGGCATCCTGGTCAGTCATCAGAGGCGCATTTTCCCGCGCCAGGTTGACGGCGTCATAGGCGGCGGCGAGCTTGTCCCGCTCCAGACCGGTTTCGGCCACGGCAATCGAGCCCGCCTGCAATTCGGCCAGGGCGAGGTCAGCCTCGTGTGTCCAGCGTTTGATCAACGATTGCTGATCGCCGCGCGAGCGCAAAACCTGGGCAATTTGTGTGCTGACCGTGTCAAATCCGGCAATTTGCGCCGAGTCCAGCAAGGCGGCGTCCAGCGCCTGCCAGCCACGGTCAATTTCGACAAAACGATTGGCGGGAATGTGTGCTTGCGCAAACAGGGCATGGGCATCGGCAATCAATTGGTCGGCCAAGGCCCTGGCCAGTCGCCGCGCGACCACAGTTTCGAGGCGCAGTTTGGCTTCGCGGTGGATGCGGCGGTCATGGTCCCGAAATTCGCGTTCCGCCGCTTTCAAGGCATCCTCGGATTGCATGGCCTCAACCGCAGCCTGGCGGATTTTGAGCGGGGCGTTGTCCCGGTCCATGGCAATGGCCAGCAACGCCTGCTCATCGCCGCCTGCGGCGTGTAGCTTGGCGAGCCAGTCGGTTTGGTCGGAAGGGTCAGCGGCGGTGGCCTGTGCCGTCACCGGCTCTGCCTCATTGCTTTTGAAAATCTTGTTGAACATTTGATATGGGAAAAGACGTTGGCGCGGCAGGCGAAGCCGAAACTATACGCGCAGTCGGACAATATTGTTTTCACGCATATCGTGGCTGTGCCACCGCAAGGCAAAATCGATGGCAAGCCGGTGGATACGCTATGCTATCGGCTGGCCATTGCGCAGCTTGGCAGGTATGCCGCGACTCTCATTCCCAATCCGACACGTCCCATCCCATCGCATTTACCGGCCATACATGACCGACCGGCCGTCGATGCGGCAATTCGTTTTGTTGTCGGTGTTGCTGCATGTCTGGGCCGTCACTTTGTTTGGTGATGCAGCGGGGGGGGCGGGTAGTGGTGCGGTGTTGCGGGGGTCGGCGTTTTTCGCCAGCTTGCGTCTCCTGCCGCCGACGGCCAGTGCGCCTGCAAAAAAAACAACCGAGGCCCTAGGCCGAAAAAATACGACCACATTCCCCGAAGATGCGGCAACTGTTGCGCCGGTTGTGGCGGTGGTGCAACAGCCAGAACCAGTGCTGGCCGCCGAGGCGCAAACCCCGATTGCACCGCTTGCCTTGCTGGCCGTGGAAGTGCACAAGCCGGTGGGTGATTTTGTGGTGCCACCGATCAATTTGGCGCCATTGTCGGCACCCGAGTCCGCCGCGCAGCCTGCGGTGGTGTTGATGCCGAGGCTGCAGGCAACACCGGTTGCGGCGACAGATGAACGCGGATTTGCCATCTATGTTGCACCCTTGGACGGGCGCACCACGGTTGAATCAAACACCAAGCCATTCGCCACGCCCGCGTTGCCGAGGCTCACCGAAATACCGCCGATTCGTGAATTGCAGACATTTGTCGCGCCACCGCCTGTCGTGCCTGTTGCAGTCCCTGCACCTCCTGAGCCGATGCCTGCCGTTGCGGATATTGTCCGGGCAGTGTCGCCTGTCGCAATGCCAATCGCGCCGCCCAAACCCGCCGATCAAAAACCGTTGGCACGTGTTGACAGCCAGCCTGTTGTCGTGCCTGCGGCGGCGAGTGAAATGGTGTCTGGCGAACCAGCCGCACCCGTGCCGACAAGAACCGATACCGGTGGCGTCGAAGCAAAGCCACCATCCAGGCAGCCACCGCCGACAACTCGGTCGGGCCAGGCAGGCCAGGACGCACTGGCACCGGCAGGCGCCTCGGCTGGCATTCCGAGCCCGGCAATGTCGTTGTTGCCGGTTGTTCCACCGATGCCGGCGCTTGATTTGGACAGCCTGCGACAGCGTGCGCGCCAATTGGCGGTCGAGGGGGCGGGGGCGCGTACTGTGTTGCCGTTTCCGACAGTGGCACAAGAGTCACCAAAGCGGCCAATGGAAAAAATATTTGACAAGGCATTAAAGCGCCCCGATTGCAAGGAGGAATACACCGCCCTGGGGCTGGCTGCCATCGTGCCGCTGTTGCGTGATGCTGTAAAGGGCGACGGCTGCAAATGGTGACGGTTGTTCAGTACGGAAAATCCGCCAGAAATCTCGCCAGCGCAGACACCCCGCGTGGTGACGCCACTTCAAAACAATATTGCTCACGCGTCCAGATGAATATCACGCCATGGGAGTCGATGCCCGCCACCCACGCATTATCGGGTGTCGAACGTGCATTTTCGAGGGTGCCCTGGCGCCGTTGCATCTGGCCTTTTGCCTCCTCGGCATCCCAGCACGAGATGAGTGTGATGGTGACAGCTTCGATATCATTGCTGTAGGTGGCGCTCACCGGGTCGCTGGCAATTTCTCCCTCCGTCGCATTGACCATGCGCGAAAACGTCCCGACCTTGGTCGGCAGCAGGGTGGTGAGTTTGCTGCCGTCAGGCATGGCGCGGGTGCGACGGGTCACCAGTGCGTCGGTGAGTTTGGCGCGCTGCGCGGGATTGGCGTTGGCGGCAGGGGTCGCCGCTGTGGCCGATTTCTCGGCGGGCGGCGGAGAAACAGCCGGTGCGGCTGTGGGCGCTGCCGTCGGGTTGGCGGAAGGGGTGACGCCTGCCTGCGGACTTGGCGATGCAGGTTGCCCGGATGGATTGACTTCGCCGGCAAAGAGATCACCCAAATCATAAGTCAAGACATTGCCTGCGCCTTTGGCGATGGTGGACACGTCGGTGTTGAGCATCCGTCCCGCGCCTTTTACCAGGTCGCCGACATCCGCCTTCAACACTTTGTTGGCAAGGCTGCCTACGTCTTTTTTCAGTATGTCGCCAAGCTTTCCCATTGTCCGGATCCTTTGAGCTGTTCGCGGAATCTTACCTGAGCCAACGCATGAAGGCGGGACAATCTTGTGCCGATGCCAAAATCAACGAGCTCGCTCACCAATCCCCTGATTGTGGGGTCAGACAATAATCCCGCCGCCCAGGCAAATTTCCCCTTGGTACAAAACCGCCGACTGGCCCGGCGTGATGGCCCACTGCGGCTGGACAAAATTCAGGGAAAAATCATGGTTGTTGCCAGGCGTGGCAAGGGTGAGGGAACAGCGGGCATCGGCTTGCCGATAACGGGTCTTGGCGGCGTATGTACCACCTTTGTCGTTCGTGCCACCCTTGTCGTCCGTGACGGGCACGGCACCGGCAATCCATGACACGGCACCGGCATCAAGCGTCGATTTTTGCAATAGCGGATGGTCATGGCCCTGTACCACCACCAATTCATTGCTGGGCAAATGTTTGCCGACGACAAACCAGGGTGAGCCGGCGGCATTTTTTCTCCCGCCGATGCCCAGACCCTGCCGCTGGCCGATGGTGTAATACATCAACCCCTGGTGTTGCCCCACTGGTTTGCCGTCGGGGGTGACTATCGCACCGGGTTGTCTTGGCAGATAACGTTCCAGAAACTCACGAAACGGCCGCTCACCGATAAAACAAATGCCGGTGGAATCCTTTTTGGCGTGATTCGGCAACCCCGCCTGCAGGGCGATGCGCCGCACCTCGCGTTTTTCCAATTCGCCTACCGGGAACAGCGCCTTCGACAATTGCGCCTGGGTCAGTCGGTGGAGAAAATAACTTTGATCCTTGGTGGCATCCAGTCCTTTGAGCAATTCGAATTGGCTGTCGGCCTGGCGGATGCGGGCGTAGTGGCCGGTGGCGATTTTGGCCGCGCCCATGCGCACCGCATGATCGAGAAATGCCTTGAATTTTATTTCTGCGTTGCACAGCACGTCGGGGTTGGGTGTTCTGCCCGCCGCATACTCGCGCAAGAATTCGGCGAACACCCGATCCTTGTATTCGGCCGCGAAATTGACCGCCTCAAAATCAATGCCAATCACATCCGCGGCGGCGGCGGCATCGATGAAGTCCTGGCGTGTCGAGCAATATTCGTCATCGTCATCATCCTCCCAGTTTTTCATGAACAGGCCAACGACATCCCAGCCCTGTTGCTTGAGCAACAGGGCGGTGACAGCGGAATCAACACCGCCAGAAAGGCCAACGACGACCCGATTGGGTTTATGCAATGACATGCGGAAATTATGCTGGAATGTTGGAGTAGGAATAGGCGATGTTCGCCGGAAACAAAAAGGGCACCCGAAGGTGCCCTTTTGCTGAAGCAGCAGCAGGCAGGCTTGCGGCCTGCTTGGCATTACTTCTTAGGCGCGTCTTTTTTTGCGTCGTCTTTTTTAGCTTCGTCTTTCTTAGGCGCGTCTTTCTTTGGTGCATCTTTCTTAGGCGCGTCTTTTTTGGCTTCGTCTTTTTTGGCTTTCTTTTCAGCTTTCTTTTCTTCTTTTTTCACATCTGCTTTGGCAGGTGCAGCTGCAGCAGCGGCAGGCGCGGCAGCTTTGGCAGGTGCGGCAGCGGCAGGTGCAGCAGCTTTGGCAGGTTCAGCGGCTTTTGCTGGAGCGGCAGCAGGAGCTTGGGCGGCGGCATTCAATGCGGCAGCGGCGAAAAGACCAGCAACAATAGCGGACAATTTTTTCATTGTGTTTCCTAATGGTGAGTGAGTGTGGTAAACGTTAACGACAGCAGCTTGGAACTGGCTTTGAAGGCAGTGATCCTTTTGCCTGTCACGGGAATTAACGCCGGGTATTTTAGCTGGTTGACAAGAAAATGGAACTAATTAATTGCGATTTTCGGTTTAAGTTGTTCTTTTTGCACGGTTTTTAGCGTAAAGAGGGGCTAAATTCCCGCATCAGAACAGATTTTCCGGCAAAACCACCATCGATTTCCCCGGTGACAGCGCGGCAGAGTGCAAGACAATGCGGCCAATGGCAACCCTCACCAGGCGCAATGTGGGAAAACCCACCATTGCCGTCATGCGGCGAATTTGCCGATTCTTGCCTTCGGTGATGGTGATTTCAATCCATGTGGTCGGTATGGCGGCGCGATAACGCACCGGCGGTGTCCGTGGCCAGAGATCAGGCGGCGCGATGAGGCTTGCACCAAGAGCCGGAGCGGAAACAAAGTCGCCAAGATCCAGTGGTGTCAGCAGCAACGCCATCGCGGCATCGGTGGCAATGCCTTCCACTTCTGCCCAGTAGGTCTTGGCCAATTGTTGGCGTGGACTGGTGATGCGCGCCTGCAGGATGCCATCGTCGGTCAGCAACATCAGGCCCTCGCTGTCGGTATCCAGCCTGCCAGCCGGATAAACGTCGGGGTGCGAGATGAAATCTTTGAGGGTGGGCTTGTTTCCTGACGGGCTGAATTGGCTGATCACGCCATAGGGCTTGTTGAAGGCAATCAGCATGGGCCGAATCCGGCGGTCACGGAGCAAGCGGGCACCAAAACAAAAACCCCCGCAGGTTCACTGAGGGGGTTTTTGGTGGACACAAGAACGGAAAAACTTATCCGTTGTTGATATTTGATGCTTGTTTGCCCTTAGGGCCTTGTGTCACTTCAAATGCGACTTTTTGACCTTCTTTGAGGGTCTTGAAGCCATTCATTTGGATTGCCGAGAAATGCGCGAAAAGATCTTCGCTGCCATCATCGGGTGTAATGAAGCCATAACCTTTGGCGTCGTTGAACCATTTAACTGTACCTGTTGCCATACAAATGCATCCTTAATGAAAAGACGGGTTGGAGAGCCCCGGAAATATTTCGCTTTTCAAGGCCCGCAACCGCAGATGCAAATGCAGAAAACCTTAAAGCTAAACTCCAAGTCCACTTTGTACTTACTAAAGTGAACTTAGTCAACATTTTACCGGCTTTTTCACAACAAAGCGTGGTGAATTTGCAAATTTGACCTTATTTTGCCTGTTTCCCGGAGCGGGGTTGAAATGTGGAGGCACTTGTCCATATTATTGGCAAACGGAATTTCCGTCTGACAACCTGTTTTTAACCTGAACCCTGAAATGGCAAACCAGTCCCAAAACGGCAATACCAACCCCGCCAAAGGTGGCACGGCGTTGCAGGAAAAACCCGCCAAAACCAAGCCTCCGGCGATGTGGCAGGTGCTGATGTATAACGACGATTACACGCCTATGGAGTTTGTAGTCGATATTTTGACCCGCATTTTCGGCCATAGCCAGGAACGCGCAACGCAAATAATGCTTCAGGTGCATACAGAAGGGCGCGGCACTTGCGGGATTTTCCCCCGCGACGTGGCGGCCATGAAAGTCGAGCAGGTCATGGATTTGGCAAGAAAACATGAGCATCCCCTGCGTTGCAGTATGGAAGAGGTGTAGTGTATTGGGCATGATAATTGCTGGATTGCCCCAATGTGATGACTGTGCGGGCAAGGCCGGACCCGCCGGGTGTCAAGCAGAAATTTCCGGCAACGCATCACAGCCTATGAACCAAGCAAAGGATCAACATGATTGCCCATGAACTCGAACTGAGCCTGCATACCGCGTTTGTCGAAGCCCGGCACAAACGCCACGAGTTCATCACCGTAGAGCACCTGTTGTTGGCATTGCTCGACAACCCGTCGGCACAGGAGGTGCTCAAGGCTTGTTCGGCGAAAGTCGATGACCTGAGAAAAAACCTTGCCGAATTCATCGAGCAGCACACGCCGATTGTGGCCGGCACGGGTGAGGTGAATACCCAGCCTACGCTGGGTTTCCAGCGGGTGATCCAGCGTGCAATCTTGCATGTCCAGTCGGCCGGCAAAAAAGAAGTGATGGGTGCCAATGTCATGGTGGCGATTTATGGCGAAAAGGATTCACATGCGGTGTATTACCTGCACCAGCAGGGGGTGTCGCGGCTGGATGTGGTGAATTTCATTTCCCACGGCATTTCCAAGGCGGCACCGCAACACCCCGAAAAAGCGGAAGCCGAAGGGGAGGCTGCCGAAGGCGCCGAAGCCGGTGGTGCACTCGAGCAATTTACCCAAAACCTCAACCAGAGCGCCATTGACGGCAAGATTGACCCCTTGATCGGCCGCGAACTCGAAGTCGAGCGGGTGATCCAGATTCTGTGCCGCCGCCGCAAGAACAATCCGCTGTTGGTGGGCGAGGCAGGGGTGGGCAAGACGGCGATTGCCGAAGGCCTGGCCAAACGCATTGTGGATGGCCAGGTGCCGGAAATCCTGGAAAAGTCGCAGGTTTATTCACTCGACATGGGTGCGTTGCTGGCCGGCACCAAGTATCGCGGCGATTTTGAGCAACGCCTGAAAGCGGTGCTGAAGCAACTCACCGACAATCCCAATGCGGTGTTGTTCATTGACGAAATCCACACGCTGATTGGTGCCGGCTCGGCATCCGGCGGCACCCTGGACGCCTCCAATTTGTTGAAGCCGGCGTTGTCATCGGGGAAATTGAAATGCATCGGCGCGACCACCTATCTGGAGTATCGCGGGGTGTTTGAAAAAGACCATGCCCTGTCGCGCCGCTTCCAGAAAATCGATGTCAACGAGCCTTCGATCACCGAGACCATCGAAATCCTCAAGGGGCTGAAGTCACGTTTTGAGTCGCACCACGGCGTGAAATACACTTCCACCGCGCTGACCACGGCGGCGGAGCTGTCCGCCAAATACATCAACGACCGCCACTTGCCCGACAAGGCAATTGATGTCATCGACGAGGCGGGTGCCGCACAGCGTATCGCACCCAAATCGAAACAGAAAAAAACCATTGGCAAGACCGAGATCGAGGAAATCATTGCCAAGATTGCCCGCATTCCGGCGCGCAATGTGTCCTCCAATGACCGCAGCGCGCTGAAAACACTCGACCGCGATTTGAAATCGGTGGTGTTTGGCCAGGACAAGGCCATCGACGCGCTGGCCTCCGCGATCAAAATGGCGCGCTCCGGCCTGGGCAGCACCACCAAGCCCATCGGTTCGTTCCTGTTTTCCGGCCCCACCGGTGTGGGCAAGACCGAGGTCGCCAAACAACTGGCGTTTGTGCTCGGGGTCGAGCTGCTGCGCTTTGACATGTCCGAATACATGGAGCGCCATGCGGTGTCGCGCCTGATCGGCGCGCCGCCCGGTTATGTGGGCTATGACCAGGGCGGGCTCCTGACCGAGGCGATCACCAAGCAACCTTATTCGGTGTTGCTGCTCGATGAAATCGAAAAGGCGCACCCGGACATTTTCAACGTGCTGCTGCAGGTGCTGGATCATGGCACGCTCACCGACACCAACGGCCGCAAGGCGGATTTCCGCAACGTGGTCGTCATCATGACCACCAACGCCGGCGCGGCGGAATTGTCAAAAATCTCAATCGGCTTTACCCATGACAATAAAGCCGGCGATGAAATGGCCGAGATCAAGCGCCTGTTCACGCCTGAATTCCGCAACCGCCTGGACGCGATGATTTCGTTCGCGCCGCTGAATGAGGAGGTCATTTTGCGGGTGGTGGACAAATTCCTGATGCAGCTTGAAGCGCAGTTGTCGGAGAAGAAGGTCGAGGTCACCTTTACCGAAGCGCTCAAGAAATATCTCGCCAAAAACGGCTTTGATGTGCAAATGGGTGCCCGTCCGATGGCGCGCCTGATCCAGGACACCATCCGCCGCGCGCTGGCCGACGAGTTGCTGTTCGGCCGTCTTGCGGGTGGCGGCAAGGTAACCATTGATATTGGGGTGGACGATAAAGTCAGGCTCGACATCAGTGAGGAAAAAGTGCCGCTGGTGCAGGAGAGTTGAGTCACCCGTTTTTGGCGTAAAGTTGGCGCAAGGCAGTTTCAATTCAAAAAGTGCGGCACCGATTTTTGCGGCAACCAGCCCATTTCCGTCCGGCCATGGCCGCGTCATTTCAGGCAAGCAATACAACCCATTCGAGGAGAAACATGAAAAAGAAAATATTGGTGCATTTGACGGCGTTATTGGTTGCGGGCACGGCAGGTATTCCGGCTGGCGCCCAAACTCCCGCCGCACCCGCTGCCCCTCCCGCACCTCCCGCGCCCGCCGCGCCAGCATTTGCCGCCTCCAATCTGACCCCCAATGGCGTGCGCGCGATGGCCGCCACCTGTGCCGCCTGCCACGGCACCAATGGGGTGTCGGCGGGCGGTGCCGTAACCGGGCTGGCCGGGCTCAACAAGGATTATTTTGTTGCCCAGATGAAATTGTTCAAAGACGGCAAACGCGAGGCAACGCTGATGCACCAGATTGCCAAGGGTTACAGCGATGCCGAAACCGCCGCCCTGGCCGATTATTTTGCCGCGCAAAAGCGCTAGGAGAAGAACATGACAATCAATCGCAGAAAATTTCTCCAGGCCAGTGGTGTGATGGCGGCGGCAGGTGGTGTGGCCACATTCGCCGGTTGTGCGGCGGTGGGCGGCGGCGGCCCCAAAGTGGTCATAGTTGGTGGCGGCTATGGTGGCGCGACAGCGGCCAAATACATCAAGCTGTGGAGCCCCAATGTCGATGTCACCATCATTGAACGCAACGCCTCGTTTATATCCTGTCCGATCTCAAACCTGGTGCTGGGCGGCACACAAACCATGGCTGACATCACCGTCAGCTACGACACACTGCAAAAAAAATATGGGGTGAAAGTCATTCGCGGCGAAGCCACCGCGGTGGACATGGAAAAGAAAGTGGTGCGGCTGGCGGGTGGGCAAGCGCTTGCGTTTGACCGGGTGATCCTCTCGCCTGGCATTGATTTCATGTACGAGGCGCTGCCGGGGCTGAACAACGCCGATGCCCAGGCGCGTTATCTGCACGCCTGGAAAGCCGGCCCGCAAACGCTGGCCCTGCGCAAACAACTCGAAGACATGCCCGATGGCGGTGTGTATGCCATTGCCATTCCCGAGGCGCCGTATCGCTGCCCGCCTGGCCCGTATGAGCGCGCCTGCCAGGTCGCCAGTTATTTCAAAAAAGCCAAGCCAAAATCCAAGGTGCTGATCCTCGACGCCAACATGGATGTCACCTCCAAGCCCGGCTTGTTCAAAAAAGCCTGGGCCGACATGTATCCCGGCATGGTCGAATACCGCGGTGCGTCAAAGTTGATCGATGTGGACACCAAAACATCCACCGCCAAGCTCGAATTCGGCGATGTCAAGGCCGATGTGCTCAACGCCCTGCCGCCGATGAAAGCGGGCAACATTGCCAGCCCATTCATCACCGCCAACAAGCGTTGGTGTGAAGTGAATTGGCTGACCTATGAAGCCAAGAACGTGCCTGGTGTGCATTTGCTCGGCGATGCCTTGCAGATTGCCCCGGCCATGCCCAAATCGGCGCATATGGCCAACAACCACGGCAAAGCCTGTGCCGCGGCGGTGGTGGCAATGTTGGCGGGGGAGCAGCCCAATCCAAGCCCGACCCTCAACAACACCTGTTATTCGTTTGTTTCCGCCGACAAAGTGGTGCACGTCGCCTCCATCCACAAATACGACGAGAAAGACAAAACCATGCGCGCCGTTCCTGGTTCGGGTGGAGTGTCCAGTGCCGCCAATGAATTGGAAGCGCAATACGCCATGTCGTGGGCGAAAAATATCTGGGCGGATACGCTGGGGTGAAATTGGTTGTTTGCCAATAGGGAAAAAGCCGCTGTGGTTAGCGGCTTTTTTTTTGGGGAGGCGGCATGACTTGAAATATCGATTGACAATAATCTCATTATGAGATAATATGCATCTTGTATGACTTAGGTGATTTTGTGCAAACCCAGACAAGCAAACCCAGACAAGAAAAATCGGAGAGATGACATGAACCCATTTAATTTTTGCCGTGCGGTGGGTCGCCGCCGCTTCGGGCATGCCGGTAAGGAGTTTTGCAATGCGAGTAATTACAAGAAGTCGAATTCAGGAATTCTGCAATATTCACCCGGAAACTTGTTCAGCACTGACAACTTGGTACAAAATTGTCAAGCTTTCAAAATTTCAAAACCCGGGTGATGTCAAAAAAACTTTTGTTCAGGTTGATTTGGTTGATGGGCTGTATGTCTTTAATATTGGCAGGTCTTGTCGGCTTGTGGCAGCGATCAAGTTTCGTGCGCAAATACTCTATATCCGTCATGTGCTTACCCACGTCGAGTATGATCGGGGAAAATGGAAACCAAAATGAATATTAGTTCGGTGACTGCATCTCGTCCACGGGAATTCCACGATTTATACGACGCGTGGAATGTCCTGCATGGCAGGCTTGGTCTTGGACCGGTGCAAAATCAAAAACAGTACAGGAATTTAGTGGCTGTTGCTGATAAATTGGTGGATGAAATCGGCGGCAATGAGCGTCATCCGCTTTCCAAGTTGCTTGATGTCGTGGCGGCGCTGATTGAGCAGTACGAGCATCAGGCGATGCCTGTGCCTGACGTGGAATCCGGAGCTGTTCTCAAATTTCTCATGGAGCAACACGACCTGACACAATCCGACTTGAAAGCCGAGATCGGTTCACAAGGGGTGGTGAGTGAGATTTTGAATGGCAAGCGCGCCATAAATGCACGGCAGGCGAAGGCGCTGGCAAACAGATTCGGTGTGTCAGCGGCGGTGTTTCTCTGACTGGGGGCGAAAATTGTCAGTGAGGGTTGAATGTCTGAAACATTTCATTTAACCGTCAACCACTCCGACCGAAATCTGTCGTTGATCAACGAAGTCTGGATATGGTCGCGCCAGTCGCCGTCCACATACAAATATTTTTGCGCGTAGCCGTCAATATGAAAGCCGAGTCTGGCCAGCAGGCGGCCGCTGCGGGCGTTTTCGGGGCGATAGTTGGCGTTGATGCGGTGCAATTTTTGCTCGCGGAACATGTGGTCAATCGCCACGCACAGCGCTTCATGCATCAGGCCCTGTCCCTCGTGCGCCTGATCGATTTGGTAGCCGAGCACCGCATTGCAAAACGGCCCGCGGAATATTTGCGAGAAACCGATGGTGCCGATCACCTCATCCGGCGCGGATTTGGGCGACAACCACAGACGCACGGCGCTGCCCTGGATAAACGCGTCGCTTGCCTTGACGACCGCCTCCTGCCAATAGGAGAGTTGCTCAAAATCAGGCGGCACCGGCGGGAACCAGCGCGCCAGATGCGGCCACGCCCGCACATGAAAAGCGTGTGCCGCCGCCGCCATTTCCGGTCGCGGCAAACTCAGCCACAGCCGTTCGGATTCGAGTTTCAGCAGGGACAATGCCGCCACGCGCGTCAGGCTTCCCGGTAAAACCGCACATGGTCGATCTTGTCGCCGCGCAGGTGATACACCGCCACCGCGCGGCGCAAATCGGGCACCCGCCCGGTGATGGCTTCTTCGTCGATCACATATTCGCCGATGCGAATGCGGCTGACGATGGCGGCATGCAATGTTGGCGAGGCGGCAAACAGCGCCTCATAACGCGCGCGCATCTCGGTGGCACCGGTGAGTTGCCGGTTGCCCGCGCCGTCCTCGACAATGCAGTCGTCGGTGTAATTGGCCATGAATGCCTTGACATCATGCGCGTTGTAGGCTTCAAGCTGTGCTGCCACGGGATCAATCATTTTTTATCCAGCAAACACCGCCCACTGCGCCTTCCACATTTCGGTGGGTGTGCGCTTGAAGCCGGATTTGGCGAACTGGTGCCAGCGGCCGACAATAAACGACATGACCGTGTTGGCATAGGCGCTGGGGTCGAGCGAGGCGTGCAATTGCCCGGAAGTGCCCGCCAGACGGGCACTTTGGCGGATGGAGGCTTCCAGGCGGTCGTGCAGTTGGTTCATGCGCGCCTGCAGGCGGTCATCCTCATTGACCAGCGCATCACCGATCAGCACGCGCGTCATGCCGATGTTTTTTTGCGCGAAATTCAGCAACATGGCCACCGTCGCCTCCACTTGTTTGAGGCCGTCGGTTTCATCAAGCTGGATTTTGTTCACCAGTGAAAACACCGTCTCCTCAATGAATTCGATCAGCCCCTCAAACATTTGTGCCTTGCTGGCAAAGTGCCGGTACAGCGCCGCTTCCGACACATCGAGTTTTTTGGCGAGCAGGGCAGTGGTGATTTTTTCGCCCTTGGGTTGTTCAAGCATTTCGGCCAGCGCCTGCAATATGGCGCGGCGGCGTTCGCCTGGCAATGGTTTTGGCATGTGTGTCTCCCTGCTTTGTTTGTATGTGGTTAACGTCGTCCGCCGAGTATTGAGCCCAATACCCCACGGATGATTCTGCGCCCAACTTCGGAGGCCATCGCCCGTCCCGCCGATTTCATCATGGCTTCGACCACGCCCTCGCGTGATGATCTGCCGCTGCCTTCGACCGGCGCAGGTGCGGCAGCGGCCTCACTGGCGCGGCGTGCCGCCAGCTTCTCGAATGCCGATTCCCGATCCACGGTTTTTTCATAGATGCCGGCCACCAATGATGACGCCAGCAGCGCGGCGCGCATGTTGGCGGTGATGGGGCCGATTTGCGATTGCGGCGGGCAAACATAGGCGCGCTCGACAATGGTGGGGCGGCCTTTTTCGTCGAGAAACGACACCAGTGCCTCGCCCACGCCCAGCTCGGTGATGACAGCGGACACATTCAGTTTGGGATTTTCGCGGAAGGTTTCCGCCGCCGCCTTCACCGCTTTTTGGTCGCGCGGCGTGTAGGCGCGCAGGGCGTGCTGCACACGGTTGCCGAGTTGTCCCAGCACGGTGTCGGGAATGTCCAGCGGATTTTGCGTCACAAAATACACGCCGATGCCCTTGGAGCGCACCAGCCTCACCACCTGCTCGATTTTTTCCAGCAATTCGGCGGGCGCTTCGTTGAACAGCAAATGCGCCTCGTCAAAGAAAAACACCAATTTCGGTTTATCGCGGTCGCCGACTTCCGGCAAATTTTCAAACAACTCCGAGAGCATCCACAACAAAAATGTCGAGTACAGGCGCGGGCTGGACAACAACTTGTCGGCGGCGAGGATATTGATGACACCGCGGCCGTTATCGGTTTGCATCAGGTCGTCAAGCGAGAGGGCGGGCTCGCCAAAAAATTTGTCGCCGCCTTGTTGCTCCAGGGTGAGCAGGCCGCGCTGGATGGCGCCAATCGACGCCGCCGAGACATTGCCGTAGGTTGTGGTGAATTGGCTGGCGTTTTCGCCGACATGGGTCAGCGCCGCACGTAAATCTTTCAAATCCAGCAGCAGCAGGCCGTTGTCGTCGGCGATTTTGAACACCATCGCCAGCACGCCTTCCTGGATGTCGTTCAGATTGAAAATCCGCGCCAGCAGCAATGGGCCCATCTCGGAAACCGTG
This sequence comes from Burkholderiales bacterium, assembly GCA_031427395.1. Taxonomy (GTDB): domain Bacteria; phylum Pseudomonadota; class Gammaproteobacteria; order Burkholderiales; family Usitatibacteraceae; genus UKL13-2. The sequence goes on along the minus strand of JANPNJ010000342.1, from coordinate 8,352 downwards.
GTGCGCACCGGGTGTCCCTGTTCTCCAAACACATCCCAAAGGGTGGTGGGGCAGCCCGCAGGCACAAACTCCAGTCCCAGCAATTGGCGGCGTTCGTCGATTTTCGGATGCGGCTTGCCGGGCTGCGAAATGCCGGTCAAATCCCCCTTCACGTCGGCCATGAACACCGGCACCCCGATCCGGGAAAAATGCTCTGCCATCACCTGCAAGGTGACGGTTTTGCCGGTGCCGGTCGCACCGGCAATCAGCCCGTGGCGGTTGGCCATACCGGGAAGCAACAGCAAATCAGCCGCTGATTTATCATGGGTCTTGGCGATCAGCAACGGCTCGGACATGAAAAACTTTCGTCTGATGGGCAGCCACGGCATGTGGCGGGAGTGGTGTGGCAGGGTGGATGCGGTGTGAGTGAATGTTAACATTGCATCTTTGGTTTTGCTGCGGGACTTGCGCTTCGATGCGTTTGGTCCGCCAGCATCGAACAATCGGGGGCATGACGTGGCAGGACACTCAAAATGGGCCAATATCCAACACCGCAAGGGTCGCCAGGATGCCAAGCGCGGCAAGGTATTCACCCGCCTGATCAAGGAAATCACCGTCGCCGCCAGGCTCGGCGGGGGGGACGCCGATGCCAATCCGCGCCTGCGGCTGGCGATGGACAAGGCCTTTGACAACAACATGCCCAAGGACACCGTCGAGCGCGCTGTCAAGCGCGGCTCGGGCGGCCTGGATGGCGTCAACTATGAGGAAATCCGCTATGAGGGCTACGGCATCGGCGGGGCGGCCATCATTGTTGACTGCATGACCGACAACCGGGTGCGCACGGTGGCCGAGGTGCGTTTCGCCTTTTCCAAATTCGGCGGCAACATGGGTGCGGAAGGCTCGGTGGCGTTTTTGTTCAAACACTGCGGCATCATGCTGTTCGCCCCCGGCACCAATGAGGAAAAATTGATGGAAGCCGCGCTCGAGGCCGGGGCGGAGGATGTGACCGCGAACGCCGACGGCTCGTTTGAAGTCCTCACCGCGCCGTATGAATTTTCCAAGGTGAAAACCGCGCTGGAAAAATCCGGCTTCAAGGCGGAATACGGCGAAGTCACCATGAAAGCCACCAACGAAATTGAGCTCACCGGGGACGATGCCGTGAAAATGCAAAAGCTGCTGGATGCCATTGAAGCGCTCGACGACGTGCAGGAAGTCTATAGCTCGGCGGTGATGGACGAAGCCACATGAACATTCTCATCACCACCACCTCCAACATCGAGGGCAAACGCATCGCCCGCTACCTCGGCATGGTCACGGGCGAAGCCAGCGCGGAAGTCGCACTCGTCTCCGACAAACCGGTGGCGGGTTTTGCCGACGCCTACCACAAGGTGCTGCCCGGTGTGCGCGACAATGCGCTCAGAGGCGCCATGCAGGGCGCGCAGCAGGTCGGCGCCAATGCCATCATCGGCACCAGCGTCAACTACATCGTCCACGGCAGTGGCAAAGGCATGGTGCTGGTGTCCGTCACCGGCACGGCGGTGGTGATAGAGGATATTTGATGACGGCGCTTGACGCGCAATTGGCATTGGCGGCGAGTCGCAAGGCGGCATCCATTGCCACGCAGTTTGAAACCAAACGGCTGCTGATCCGTGCCGGTGTGGCGGCCGATTTGCATGACACTTTTGCCCTGGCACAAACCAGTGCCACCACCTTGCGCGAATGGATGCCGTGGGCGCATCCGACACCACTTTTGGACAGCATGCAAAAATATTTTTCCAGTATCGAGGAAAAATGGCAGAACCGCGACGTGCTTGATTTTCAGTGGATTGAAAAATCCACGGGCGCGCTCATCGGCAAGGGCGGCTTTCACCATATCGACTGGGCCATTCCGAAATTTGAAATCGGCTACTGGCTTGGCGAAGGGTTTGTCGGGCACGGCTATTGCACCGAGGCGGTGAATGGTCTGGTGCAATTTGCCACCACCGAGCTGGGCGCCAGGCGCCTCGAAATCCGCAGCCAGCCCACCAACACCCGCAGCCGCGCGGTGGCCGAGCGCTGTGGTTTTGTGCTCGAAGGCATTCACCGCATGAGCCTGCTTGGCGTGGATAGCCAACCATGTGATGCCAGCATGTACGCACGCGTGATCGCATGAAAATCCTCGGCATTGATCCGGGTCTGCGTGTCACCGGTTATGGTGTCATCGAAAAAACGCCCGCGGGCTTGGCCTATGTGACCAGCGGCTGCATCAAATCCCCTGACGGCGAATTGCCCGACCGGCTGAAAAATATCCTGAATTCAATCCAGGAAGTCATCCGCCTGTTTGCGCCAAATGAAGTGGCGGTGGAAAAAGTTTTTGTCAACGTCAATCCGCAATCGACCCTGCTGCTGGGGCAGGCCAGGGGCGCGGCCATCTGCGGCGCGCTGTTGCACAATTTGCCGGTGGCCGAATACACCGCGCTGCAAGTCAAACAAGCGGTGGTCGGCAACGGCCACGCCGAAAAAGAGCAGGTGCAGGAAATGGTCAAACGGCTGCTGAAACTCTCCGGCCTGCCGGGAGCGGATTCCGCCGACGCGCTGGCTTGCGCGATTTGCCACGCACATGGCGGGGAATTGGGCGGCATGACCACGCGCGGGTATCGGGTCAAGGGTGGGAGGTTGGTGCAGTGAGGGATGGGGGTGCGCTTGCAATTGTGCCGCAGCCAAACACAAACAGAAAGCAAAACATGATCGGACGCATCAGCGGAACCCTGCTGGAAAAAAATCCCCCGCAACTGCTGGTGGACGCCCACGGTGTCGGCTATGAAATCTTCGTGCCGATGTCGACATTTTTTGGCCTGCCGCGCACGGGTGAAAACGTGAGCCTGTTCATCCACATGGTGGTGCGCGAGGATGCGCAGTTGTTGTATGGTTTTGCCACGGAGGCGGAGCGCGCGTCGTTTCGTTTGTTGCTGAAAGTCAGCGGGGTGGGGCCGAAGGTGGGGCTGGCGGTGTTGTCGGGATTGAGCGTGAACGATCTGGCGACGGCTGTGGCGATGCAGGAAACCGGGCGGCTGACCAATATTCCCGGCATCGGCAAAAAAACCGCCGAGCGTTTGTTGCTGGAGTTGAAGGACAAATTCAAGGTGAATGCAAGCATGGCCACGCTTGGCAACCCTGCCGCCAAGCCCACCGCCAATGAAGATGTGTTGAATGCGCTGCTGGGGCTGGGCTACAGCGAAAAAGAGGCGTTGCTGGCAGTCAAGGCGTTGCCCGCTGATGGCACAGTGTCCGACGGCATTCGGCTGGCGTTGAAGTCGTTGTCAAAATAATTGCCAAACACCAGCAATGACAAGCGTCTCCAGACATTTTTGCCTTAAAAACGCCGCCAATAGGCGATGTTGATTTTTTTATGCGTTTGTTGGAAGACCACAGCGCAGTCATTTCGCCCGTGTTCTGCCCGCGACATGCCCGCCACGACAGCGGTGTCGGCTAAAATGCAGCCATGCTAGAACCCGACCGCATTATTTCCGCTGAAAAATCGTCAACTGTCGAGGACGTGCAGGAGCGCGCGCTGCGGCCGAAATTGCTGGGTGAATACATTGGCCAGGAAAAAATCCGCGAGCAGTTGTCGATTTTCATTGACGCCGCCCGTGGTCGTAAAGAGCCGCTCGACCACACGCTGTTGTTTGGCCCGCCGGGTTTGGGCAAGACCACCCTTGCCCACATCATCGCCCGCGAAATGGGCGTGAACCTGAAACACACCTCGGGCCCGGTGCTGGAGCGCGCCGGTGATCTGGCGGCGATGCTGACCAATCTTGAGCCCAATGATGTGTTGTTCATTGATGAGATCCACCGGCTCAATCCGGTGGTCGAGGAAATTTTGTATCCCGCGCTGGAGGACTACCAGATCGACATCATGATCGGCGAGGGGCCCTCGGCACGTTCGGTCAAGCTCGATCTGCCGCCTTTCACGCTGGTCGGTGCCACCACCCGCGCGGGCATGCTCACCAATCCGCTGCGGGATCGGTTTGGCATTGTCTCGCGCCTCGAATTTTATTCGCCCGCCGAGTTGCAATTGATTGTCACGCGCTCGGCCAAGCTGCTCGAAGTCGGCATTGAGGAGGATGGTGCGCTCGAAATCGCCAAACGCTCGCGTGGCACGCCGCGCATCGCCAACCGCCTGTTGCGGCGGGTGCGTGATTTTGCCCAGGTGAAACACGACGGCAACGTCAGCAAAATCATCGCCGATGCGGCGCTGAAAATGCTCGATGTGGATGTCGTGGGTCTCGACATGATGGACCGCAAAATGCTGCTGTCGATCATCGAAAAATTCGCCGGCGGCCCGGTGGGTGTGGAAAATCTCGCCGCCGCCATCGGCGAGGAGCGCGACACCATCGAGGATGTGCTGGAGCCCTACTTGATTCAACAAGGTTATTTGCAGCGCACCCCGCGCGGACGCATGGCGACATTGCTCACCTATCAGCATTTCGGGCTGGTGATGCCGAGCCAAAATCAGGCATCAGCATTGTTCTGATGGCCAAACTCACCCTCAAAGATGCGCAGCAGACCCAGCTTTTTTCGTTTTCCTTTCCGCTGCGCATTTATTACGAGGACACCGACTCGGGCGGCGTGGTCTATCACGGCCAATATGTGCGTTTTCTGGAGCGTGCCCGCACCGAGTGGCTGCGGCATCTTGGCTTCAGCAACACCGAGCTCGAACGCAAATATAAAATGCTCTGGGTGGTGTCGGAAGTCACCATGAGCTTTGCCAAGCCGGCGCGCCTCGATGACAATCTCGACGTGACTGTCGCCATCGAAGCCATGGGGCGGGTGCGCTGCACGTTTTACCAGGAAATCAAGCGCGGCGATGAAATCCTGATGAAGGCGCGGGTCACAGTGGCCACGGTGGCCGCCGACAGTTTCAGGCCGATTGAATTGCCTGCCGATCTCAAACGCAAAATGGAAGCGACCTGCCCGTGAATCCACTCGCCGCAATCAATCTTCACCCGGACATGGCCATATGGGCGCTGGTGCTGCAGGCATCCATCGTGGTCAAGATCGTGCTGGCGCTGCTGGCGCTGGTCTCGCTTTATTCGTGGTGGTACATTTTTGTCAAAATGTTCACGCTGCGCAAAGCCAAAAAATTGGCGGAACAATTCGAACATGAATTCTGGGCGGGCTCGGACATTGTCGGCCTGTACCAGCGCGCCACCTCAGGTGAATACGAAACCCAGGGCATGGAGCGCATTTTCGAGGCGGGCTTCAAGGAATTCCTGAAGCTGAAAAGCAAATCCGGGTCGGACGTCGGCGCGCTCATGGACGGCACCCGCCGCGCCATGAAGGCGGCGTTCCAGCGCGAGCTTGATTACATCGAGCGGCATTTGTCGTTTCTCGCCACGGTCGGCTCGGTCAGTCCGTATATTGGATTGTTCGGCACCGTGTGGGGCATCATGAATTCATTCCGTGGGCTGTCCAATGTCGCCCAGGCCACACTCGCGCAGGTGGCGCCGGGCATCGCCGAGGCCTTGATCGCCACCGCCATTGGCCTGTTCGCCGCCATTCCGGCGGTGATCGCCTACAACCGCTACACCGCCGAAATTGATCGGCTGGCAAACCGCTACGAAAATTTCATCGAAGAATTCTCCAACATCCTGCAACGCCAGGCGGTGCATTAAGATGCGCCGCCCGCGCCGTGCCATGGCCGAGATCAACGTGGTGCCCTACATCGACGTGATGCTGGTGCTGCTGATTATTTTTATGGTGGCCTCGCCCCTGATCACGCCCGGCCAGATTGATCTGCCGAGTGTCGGCCAGGCGCTCAACCCGGCCATGGCGCCGCTGGAAGTGCGGCTCGACAAGGATGGGCTGATCACACTGGTGGATCGCCAACAGGGCGGGCGCGAACAAAATGTCAGCAAGGCCGAGCTGCTGCGCACAGTGCGCATCATCCAGGCCAAACATCCCGAGCAGGCGGTGGTGATTTCGGCGGACAAAAAACTGCGCTATGAAAATGTGATTGAAGTGCTCGACGCGCTGCAACAGGGGCAGGTGAAGCGCGTGGGCTTGCTGGTGAAGCCGGCGCACTGACAGGTTGATCTGATGGCCGCTGCTATTCCACCATCCCCTCCACCCAACCACGCCGGCTTCAAGCTGTCCGCCACCGGCCGCTCGGTGCTCAGGCGGCGCACTGATCCGGGCAAGTTGCCCTCGGCATTGTTCGCGCTGGTGTTGCACGTCGGTTTTTTTGCGCTGATTGTTTTTGGTGTGTCCTGGCAGGTCAAGGTGCAAGCCCCCCTGCACGCCGAAATCTGGCGTGATCTGCCCACAGTCGATTTGCCTGCCCCCGCCCCCGCGCCGCCGCCGCCAACTGAAGCGCCGCCGCCCGCCATCAAGCCCGAGCCGGTTGTGCCAAGCAAGGCAGACATCGCGTTGAAGGTGAAAAAAGAGCGTGACGAAAAAATAAAAATCGAGCAGCAAAAGCGTGAGGAACAAAAACGCATTGATGACAAAAAAAAGGCCGATGAGGACAGGAAACTGAAAGCCGAAACTGAAAAAGCGCGCGCGGAAGCCGAGGCGCGGGTGGCGGCGTTGCAAAGCGCACGGCAGCGGGCGGTGGAAAATTACGGCGCCAGGATCGGCGCGCTGATCCGCAACCGCGCCAACATTCCCGATTCGGTTCGCGGCCAGCCGATTGTCGAAGTGCGGCTGCGCCTCCTGACCAACGGCGCGGTGCTGGAAGCACAGATACAGCGGCCATCCGGCAACCGCACCTTTGATGAGGCGGTGGAACGCGCCATCAACGGCATCCGCCAATGGCCGCAGCCGGATGACCCCACCATTTTGGGTGGCCGCCGTGAACTTATACTGCGTATTGAACACGAACGATAAACAATATGCTCATAACCACGAAGCCATGATGAAAAAATTCTCCCGCCTATTGCCCGCTTTCTGCGCAATGGCCTGCCTCAATTTGCTGGCTGGCGGCGTTGCCCTTGCCCAACTCACCATCGACGTCACCACCAGCGCAGGCAGACAGATCCCGATTGCGATTGTCGAATTTCGCGGCGAGGCCGCTGCCTTGCAAAACCTCACCCCCGTCATCACCAACAATCTCGCCCGCACCGGATTGTTCCGTCTCGTCACCACCGGCGCCATCAGCCAACTGCCGACCGAGCCTTCGGAAATCAACTTTGTCGATTGGACCACACGCGCCGCGGAGGCGCTGTTGATCGGCGGCATCACGCCCTTGCCAGATGGCCGTTATGACATTCGTTATCGTTTGCTCGATGTGGCCAAACAAAGCCAGATTGCTGGAGGCCAGATTAATGTCAGCCCGACGCAGTTTCGCGCCACTGCCCACCGCATTGCCGATGAAATCTACGAAAAACTCAGCGGCGAGCGCGGTGTGTTTTCCACCAAAATCGCCTATGTGCAAAAACGCGGGGCGCGTTTTGAATTGCAGGTGGCCGACGCCGATGGCTTCAATCCGCAGACGGTGCTGGCGTCCAATGAGCCCATTGGTTCGCCCAAATGGTCGCCGGACGGCACCCGGCTCGCCTATGTGACGTTTGAATCACGCAAATCGAACGTGGTGGTGCAGGATTTGACCACCGGCCAACGCCGCGTGGTGGCGAATTTCCGCGGTGACAATTACGCGCCGTCATGGTCACCTGACGGCAGCCAATTGCTGGTGGCGCTTTCGCGTGACGCGGTGTCGCAGATCTATGTGATTCCCGCCGTCGGCGGCGAGCCGCGCCGCGTCACCGAAAGCAATGCCATCGACAGCGGCGCGACCTTCACGCCTGACGGCAAAACCATCGTTTTCTTTTCCGATCGTTCCGGCGGGCCGCAATTGTATTCGGTGCCGGTGGCCGGCGGCAGCGCCAAACGCCTCACCTTTGAAGGCAACTACAACACCAGCCCGCGCATGAGCCCGGACGGCAAATTGGTCGCCTTTGTCAGCCGTGAAGAAGGGCGGTTGCGCATTGCCACCCTCGAATTGGCAACGGGCATCATCAACGTGCTGACCGAAGGGCCGCGTGACGACTCGCCCAGCTTTTCGCCAAACGGGCGTACCATCCTGTTTGAATCCAAGGTGTCCGGGCGCGGCAGCCTGGGATCGGTGTCGGTGGATGGCCGCGTCAAGCAGCGGCTGACGTCGCAAATCGGCGACGTGCGCGAGCCGGCGTGGGGGCCCTATTCCCCCGCCGCAGGCAGATGATTTTGGTGTAACGTGGCAAGTCATTGCGGTGTTTTTTTTGTAGGCTCGGTGTCTTTTTCTGTCCATTCAGGAGTGCAAAATGAAAAACAAAATACTATCGGGCGTTTTTGCCCTGTTGTTGGCCGCACTGGGCGGCTGTGCAAGCAAAGAAGTGGCCAAGGATGTGCCGGTTG
>JANPNJ010000341.1:0-2195 GCA_031427395.1 Burkholderiales bacterium | reverse complement strand
GCTGCCGCAATTTTTGACCATGACGCGCCGAATCGGTGGCCGGACACAACTGGCCGGCGCGGTGCCGCTCTACCTGAAAAGCCACAGCTACGGCGAGTATGTGTTCGACTGGGCGTGGGCAGAGGCCTATCAGCGTGCCGGACTGCCGTACTACCCGAAGCTGGTTTGTGCGGTGCCCTTCACACCGTGCGCGGGCAGCCGCATCCTGGCGGCAACCGAAGCTGACCGTACCTTGCTGATTGATGCCATGTTGTCGATGGTGGCCGAGAACAACGTGTCGTCATTGCATGTGTTGTTTTCTACCCAAACCGAACACCAGGCACTGCTGAATAAGGGCATGATGTCCCGGCAATCGGTGCAATTCCACTGGCAAAACCAGGGCTATGCGGACTTCGGTGATTTTTTGTCGCGCATGGGCCACGACAAGCGCAAAAAAATCAAGCAGGAGCGCAAACGTGTGGCTGACGCGGGCGTGGTGTGTACACGCCGCCCCGGCGGAGACATCACCGCCGCCGATTGGAATGTATTCCACGATTGTTATGTGCGAACCTACCGTGCTCACCGCTCGTCGCCCTACCTGAACCGTGCTTTTTTTGCGTTGATTGGCGAGCGCATGGCGGAAAACATCATGATGGTGATTGCCGAAAAAGATGGCAAGGCGATTGCTGCCAGCCTGAATCTGTACAGTCCGTCCACGTTGTACGGCCGCTACTGGGGCGCACGCGAATTTGTCTCTGGCCTGCATTTCGAGACCTGTTATTACCAGGCGCTGGAATTTTGCATCGAACAACGCATCCAGTTGTTTGAAGGCGGCGCACAGGGCGAACACAAACTCGCGCGCGGCTTCACCCCGGTCACCTGCCATTCCGCGCATCACATCAACGACCCGCGATTTGCCGATGCGGTCAGTGATTTTTTACGGCGCGAATCAAGCGGCATCGAGCGTTATGTTGATGAGCTGAATGAACACCGGCCGTACAAGGATTAACCAGCTAATCCGCGCCGCCTGCATCAGCCAGCACCGACAACAAACCATCCTGCGCCGCGCGGCGCAGCTTCGCGCTGCGTGGTTTTTTCAGGGTATAAACACCATCTGCATCCATCTCCCATGATGCAGAGTTGTCAGCCAGATACGGCAGCAAGCCCTCTTCAATCACGCGCTTTTTGAGTTTTTTGTCCTGCACCGGAAAGCACAGCTCAATGCGCCGGAAAAAGTTGCGCTCCATCCAGTCGGCGCTTGACAGCATCACCAGCGGGTCACCGCCGTTGCCGAACAACATCACCCGGGTGTGTTCCAGAAACCGCCCGACAATCGAGCACACACGGATATTCTCCGACCGCCCTTTCACGCCCGGCCGCAGGGTACACATCCCGCGCACAATCAGGTCAATGGACACGCCCGCCTGGCTGGCCCGATACAGCGCCTCGATGACTTCCGGCTCGACCAGCGAATTCATTTTGGCGATGATGCGGCCCCGGCCCATGGCGATCTTGCCTTTTGTTCCTGACACGTTGGCATTTTTGGCAATTTTGGTTTCATTCTCAATCGCCTTCAGGACTTTGCCGTGCATCGAAAACGGCGATTGCCACACCTGGGAAAGCGTGCTCGCCCGGCCCAGCCCGGTGAGTTGTTTGAACACTTCGTTGACATCGGCGCAGATGGCTTCATTGGCCGTGAGCAGGCCAAAATCAGTGTAGAGCATGGCGGTGCGCGGATGGTAATTGCCGGTGCCAAGATGCACATAACGGCGCAGCACCCGCTTTCCCGCCTGGGGATTGCGCTTGTCATCGGCACGCTTGTCATCGTCAGCCTCGCGCCGCACGATCATCGCCATTTTGGCGTGGGTCTTGTGGCCAACCACGCCATACACCACATGCGCGCCGACTTCCTCCAGCCGTGATGCCCAGTTGAGATTGGCCTCCTCGTCAAAACGCGCCATCAATTCCACCACCACGGTGACTTCCTTGCCACGCTTGGCGGCCTCGATCAGGGTTTCCATGATGATGGAGTCGGTGCCGGTGCGGTACACCGTTTGTTTGATCGCCACCACCGCCGGATCACGCGCCGCCTGCTCAATGAATTCAATCACCGGCGTGAAACTTTCATACGGGTGGTGCAGCAGGATGTCCTGTTTTTTCAGCGCGTCGAAAATGTCGCGCCCCCTTGCCACTTTCAAGAGCACCTTCGGCAGCCC
>JANPNJ010000340.1:0-8065 GCA_031427395.1 Burkholderiales bacterium | reverse complement strand
GGCTTCAGCTTTGGCAACGGCTGCTCGGACGGCAGCAGCGAGACCAGTTTGTTCGGCAGCGGGAAACGTCGCACCATTCCCATCAAGGCAAAGGTATAGATCATGAAAATTTTCTCGCCCGACCCGGCATCAGCGGAAATAACACTGCGTGTGCTGTCACGTTTGCTTGGCTATCCGAATGCCGCGCTCAGACGGCATATTCCGGAAATGCGCGCGGCCCTGCATTCGGAGTCAGCGCTGTCAGCAGCGAGGCTTGCCGAGCTCTCTGAGCTCATGGATTGGCTCGCCGCGGGCGCTGGCGGCGCGGACATTGACACGCTCGATGTCGAAGCCGCCTATGTTGAAATATTTGACCGCGGCCGCGCGACATCGCTCTATTTGTTCGAGCATGTACACGGCGATTCGCGTGATCGCGGGCCGGCGATGATCGATCTGGCGCAATTGTTTGAAAAGGCGCTGCTGTACCTGAAGCCGGGTGAGATGCCGGATTATCTGCCGGTGGTGCTGGAGTACGCCTCAACCCAGCCGCCGCGCGAGGCAAAGATGTTTCTCAATGAGATGGCACATGTTTTCAACGCCATTTTTGCCGCCCTGCAACAGCGCAACACGCGTTACGCTAGTGTGTTGGGTGCCTTGCTGGAGCTGGCGGGCGAAACCGCCACGGTGGTTAAAGTGGCGGCGGATGAAAACATTGACGAGGCATGGCAGGAGCCGGTGGTGTTTGACGGATGCTCGACCAAAGGCCAGGCGCAACCGAATCAGCCGCAACCCATACATTTTGTTGGCAAACGCGCGGTGACCGCGCCCACATCAGGAGCGCACCAATGAGCGCCACCCATTATTTTTTGTTTTCAATCTACCCGTATATCTGTCTGGTGGTTTTTTTGACCGCCAGCCTGGCGCGGTTTGACCGTGACCAGTACACTTGGAAAAGCGATTCATCACAATTGCTGCGTAAAGGAAGTTTGCGCTGGGGCAGCAATCTGTTCCACATTGGCATTCTGTTTTTGTTTGTCGGCCATCTGGTGGGTCTGCTGACGCCGCATGCCGTGTACGCCCACTTCATCACCGCATCCCAAAAACAAATGATGGCGATTTATTTCGGCGGCGCGGCCGGGGTGGTGTGTTTTATTGGCCTGACGTTGTTGCTGCATCGCCGCTTGTTTGATGAGCGCATCCGCCTGACCAGCCAGCGCATGGACATCGCCATACTGGTGATCCTGTGGGTGCAGTTGGTGCTGGGCATGGTCACGCTGCCTTTTTCCTATTCACACGCCGACGGCAGTGTCATGATCGTGCTGGCCGATTGGGCGCAGCGGCTGGTGACATTCCAGCCGGGGGGTGCCGAGGCACTGGTGAATGTGGCCTGGCCGTACAAGGTGCATATCGTACTGGGCATGACCATCTTTTTGCTGGCCCCGTTCAGCCGGCTGGTGCATGTATGGAGCGGCTTTGCCACCGTGGCGTATTTGTTCCGTCCATGGCAGATCGTGCGGGCGCGGCGACTGAACGTGCCCGCCGGGCAAAATCAGCCGGGCAAGTCCGGCGCGGGTGTTTGACATGGGAATGAACAGCAAGCCCATCGCCAAAATCAACGGTGTGGCTTTGCACGGCGCGGACCAGTTGCCTGCGGCGGAAGAAATCCGCCAGCGCGCCTATTCGGAATTGTTGCGGCAGGAAGCGGTGGCGCGGGGGTTGTTGCCGGACGATGACCGGCCATGGGATGACGGCGCATTGGGAGAGGCGGCATCGACGGCCATTGAGGCGTTGCTTGAGCAGGCGCTGGTGATTCCCGTGCCGACTGACGAGGCGTGCCGCCGCCACTACGCCGCACACATGTTGCGCTATCAAAACGGCGAGCGCGTCCGGGTGCGGCATATTTTGTTTGCGGTGGTGCAGGGTGTCGATGTGGTTGCCCTGCGCAACCGCGCCGAAACGGCGTTGCTGGATGTGCGTTGCCATGATGGCCTCGCTGCGGGGGATCACTTTGCCGCTGCCGCCGGAAAATTCTCAAACTGCCCGAGTGGCGCGGAGGGCGGCGATCTTGGCTGGCTGGTTGCTGCCGAATGCGCGCCCGAATTTGCCAAGGAGCTGTTCGGTCACACCGAGGTGGACGTGTTGCCGCGGCTGGTACACAGCCGTTTCGGTTTTCATGTGGTGGAGGTGCTGGAACGTGAGGCGGGCATCACCCAGCCGTTTGCAGTGGTGCGTGGCGCGGTTGAGATGGCGTTGCGCCAAACAGCCTATGTGACCGCCCTGCGGCAGTACCTGCAAGTGTTGGCGGGCGCGGCAAAGGTGGACGCTGTGGCGCTGGAAACGGCGGATTCACCGCTGGTGCAGTGATTCACGGATTGTCCAAAGCATTCCAACCTGTGGGTGCAAAACCTCGGTTGAATGCGCAGCACGACCTTAGCCGATGGTGACGATATTGCCTTCGCGGTCAAAAGGAATGTATGAGCCGAGAATCCCCGCCTTGATGCCCGCAACCATTGTTTGCAGCGATTGCGCAATCGCGGCGCTGGTTGGGATTTGCCCGGCATGCCCCGGCAGCGCGGCCGCAAACATGATCCGCCAATCGTGTCCCAGTGCGCGTGATTCCCGCTCAAGAGCGGCAAAGTCGCGCAATTCATGCGGCGATTTATCCACACACATCACCGGCGTCAGTGTGCCGCCCTGGCGGGCATCAAAATTTGCGCGCTGCTCGGCGGTGCAGTCGTCTGGCAACTCGGCGCAGGTGAATACAAACAGCAGACGATGCGGCTCGTCTTGCCGCCGGGCGGCGTTCAGCAAATCATCAAATCCGGAAATTTTCACGGGTTGGCTTCACTTTCAAAAATGGTTGTTGCGATGGGTGATGAACAATGAACATGCATTCCAGTGTTTCATTCTATTGATGTTTTCCTAAATCGCAACAGCGATTTAGGAACTGAACGCTCCCCTCCCCCGCCTGCGGCGGGGGAGGGGTTGGGGGTGGGGTTGCGCGTTTGTGATGTCATCATTTATGAAACGCTCAATAAGGTGTGCGATGGTGTCACGCCAAGGATGATTGCGGTCGCCGACGGCATCATCCCGGCCGGTGTTGATCCATCGCAACCCGGATCAACCGGCAACGGCCAAGCTGTGACACCGCCCCGGCGCAACACACACAGGAAAGCCACATGCCGCAATTAATCCGCATCGATGTACAGCCCGCCGACCCCAGCGCAGCAAGGCGTTTTGCGCTTTGGGAGCTGGGCTTTCGCCCGTTTTACATGTTGGCCAGTGTGTTTGCCGCGCTGTCGATTTTGCTGTGGACGCTGCAATATTTTGGTGTGCCCGGAAAGCCTTACCTGTCAGGGGCGGTGTGGCACGCACACGAAATGTTGTTCGGTTTTGTCCTTGCCGTGGTGGTCGGGTTCCTGTTCACAGCCGGCCGCAACTGGTCGAATCAGCCGACGCCCACTGGCGCGACACTGGCGGCATTCGCCGCGCTTTGGCTGCTCGCCAGGGTGCTGGTGCTGACACCATACGGCTGGGCTGCGGCGGTCGCCAACACCGCTTTTCCGCTGGCCGCCGCCGTGGCGCTGGCGGTTCCATTTTTCGCCGCGCGCAACCGGCGCAACTATTTTTTTGTGGCGTTGCTGGTGCTGCTGTCGGCGGCTTCGCTGCTGGTGCATCTGGGGCAGTTGCGGGTGATCACATTGCCCGGCTGGCTGGGCATTCAGGCCGGACTCGACATCATGCTTTTTATCATGGTGGTGATGGCGGGGCGGGTGGTGCCGATGTTCACCAACAACGGCGTGCCCGGCGTCACGGCAACTCGGCATCCCTTGCTTGATAAATCCGCGCTGGGCTCAGTGTTGTTGTTGCTGTTGGCCGATGTATGGCAGCTCGAGGGCACCATCCTGGCGGCGTTGCTGTTGATTGCGGCAATGCTGCATCTGCTGCGCTGGCTGCTATGGCAACCATGGAAAACCCTGAACACGCCGCTGGTGTGGATACTCCACGCCGCCTATTTGTGGATTCCTGTTCACCTGGCGCTGCGTGGCATGTTTGTGCTGGGCATCATTGGTGCGTCAACGGCTACCCACGCGCTGACCGTCGGGGCGATGGGTGCGCTCATCATCGGCATGATGACCCGCACCGCGCGCGGACACACCGGCTATCCCCTGCGCGCGGATCGCATTGACATTGTTTGCTACGCGTCAATTCTGGCCGCCGCCTTGGCACGTGTTGGCCTGCCGCTGTTGATCCCCGGCTGGACAAATTACGCGGTGCTGGTTTCGTCGCTGTTCTGGACGTTGGGGTTTGGGCTTTTTGCAATCCATTACTGGCCAATGTTGAGTCGCGCCCGTCTTGACGGCAAGCTTGGCTGATTAACCCCTGTTCATAAAAAAGTGAAATGCCAATAACAGCGGGCGTTTCCGGGCAAAAAATGCCGGAACGGCACGCTGGACAATGAGTTTGATAAAAATATTTCAGCCCGGCAGGCGGTCTTGTGATCTAAATCATATCCTGTGCAATTAGCCGCCCGCGCCAGCCAAAACACGTTGACGCCACCATAGGCGGTGGCTATTGTGATGCCTCACCACCACAGGTAGAGCTTACATGCTGGCCAACGCCCCGGAATATGCCGCCAATACCACGACCCTGCGGCGGGTACACAAACGCAATGGCACGCTGGTGCCGCTGGATGCGGACAAAATTTTGCAGGCCATTGTCAAAGCCGGGCAGGCCACCGGCGAATTCGGGCAACGCGAAGCCGGCGTCATCGCCGCCCAGGTGATGCGAACACTCGGTGAGCGCCATGCGTATGACGCCGCCAGTGTCGAGAACATCCAGGACATTGTCGAGCGCCGGCTTGTTGAACAAGGATACTTTGTCACCGCCCGCGCCTACATTGTTTATCGCGAGCAGCACCGCCGGCTGCGCAATGACCGCGCGTGTGTGGTTGAAGTCGGCACATCGGTCAATGAATATTTGCAGCAACTGGACTGGCGGGTCAACGCCAACGCCAACCAGGGTTACTCGCTGGGCGGGCTGGTGCTCAATGTCTCGGGCAAGGTCATCGCCAATTATTGGCTGACGCACGTGTACCCGCCCGAAGTTGGCGAAGCCCACCGTGCGGCCGATTTCCACATTCACGATCTGGACATGCTGGCGGGCTACTGCGCCGGCTGGTCATTGCGCACCTTTTTGCACGAGGGACTCAATGGCGTGCCGGGCAAAACCGAGGCGAAACCGCCAAAGCATCTATCCAGCGCGGTCGGCCAGATCGTCAACTTTCTGGGCACGCTGCAAAACGAATGGGCCGGCGCGCAGGCGTTCAGCTCGTTCGATACCTACATGGCACCTTTCATCCGCAAGGACGGCTTGTCCTATCGCGAGGTCAAGCAATCGATTCAGGAACTGATCTATAACCTGAACGTGCCGTCACGCTGGGGTACGCAAACGCCATTCACCAACCTCACCTTCGACTGGGTATGCCCGGAAGATCTGCGCGGGCAAATCCCCATCATCGCCGGTGAGGAAATGCCGTTCAGCTACGGCGATTTGCAGCCGGAAATGGATGTCATCAACCGTGCCTACATCGAAGTCATGATGGAAGGCGATGCCAAGGGCCGTGTTTTCACTTTCCCCATTCCGACCTACAACATCACGCCGGATTTCAACTGGAACCATCCGAACACGGATCTGCTGTTTGAAATGACCGCCAAATATGGCCTGCCGTATTTCCAGAATTTTCTCAATTCCGAACTCAAGCCGAACATGATCCGCTCCATGTGCTGTCGCCTGCAACTCGATATGCGTGAGTTGCTCAAACGCGGCAATGGCCTGTTCGGCTCGGCCGAGCAAACCGGCTCTCTCGGGGTGGTCACACTGAACTGCGCCCGGCTCGGCTATTTGTTCCAGGGCGATGAGGCGGCGCTGCTGGCGCGGGTGGATCAACTGATGGCGTTGGCCAAAACCAGCCTGGAAATCAAACGCAAGGTCATCCAGGGGCATATTGACGCGGGGCTTTTCCCGTACACCCGGCGTTACCTCGGCAGCCTGCGCAATCATTTTGCGACCATCGGTGTCAACGGCGTCAACGAGATGATTCGCAACTTCAGCGGCGATGCCGAGCATATCGCAACCCCGTGGGGGCATGATTTTGCGCTGCGCCTGCTGGACCATATCCGTGCGCGCATCGTGGTGTTCCAGGAGGAGACCGGGCACCTGTACAACCTCGAAGCCACGCCGGCCGAGGGCACCACCTACCGCTTTGCCAAGGAGGACCGCAAACGCTTTGCCGACATCCTGCAGGCGGGGTCGGCCGCGATGCCGTATTACACCAATTCATCACAATTACCGGTGGGCTTCACGGACGACCCGTTTGAGGCGCTCGAGCGCCAGGATCCGTTGCAGCGGAAATACACCGGCGGCACGGTGCTGCATCTGTATCTCGGCGAGCGTGTCTCGACATCGGCCGCCTGCCGGGAGCTGGTGAAGCGGGCGTTCACGCGCTTCCATCTGCCGTACATCACCGTGACACCGGCATTTTCCATTTGTCCGAACCATGGTTATCTGGCCGGTGAACACGCGTTTTGCCCGAAGTGCGATGAATCCATCCTCGCAAAAAAACGCGCGGCCGCAAGTCAAACCAAAATCCATTGCCAACCAGAAGGAGAAATTGCATGAGCATACGTCTCAACGACACAACCCGGCCACAAACCACAACCCGGCTCCAGTGTTCCCCCGCAAATGTCCATCCCCTGCTATCCAATGCCGAACGCCAGCCATGTGAAATATGGACACGGGTGATGGGCTATCACCGGCCCGTCTCGTCATTCAACGTCGGCAAAAAAGGTGAATTTTACGAGCGCAAATATTTTGTAGCCGAGAAAAAATCCCATGCTTAGAGTGGCGGGTCTGACCAGACTGTCTACAACCGACTTCCCCGGCTTGCTGGCAGCGGTCGTGTTTGTGCAAGGTTGCGCATGGCGTTGCCGCTATTGCCACAATCCAGAGATTCAATCGCGCCTGCAGGTGCCGATCATGTCGTGGCAGTCGATTTTGGATTTTCTGGATCTTCGCCAGGGTCTGCTGGATGCGGTGGTGTTTTGTGGTGGCGAACCGACGGTTGATCGTTATCTGGTCGCGGCCATAAAACAAGTTCGGCAACGTGGTTTCAAGATTGGACTACACACCGCGGGCATCTATCCAGAACGGTTACGCGCCTTGTTGCCGTTGCTCGATTGGGTTGGATTCGATGTGAAGGCGCCGTTTGCAGATTATGCGGCGACCACCGGTGTGGCTACCAGCGGCACCAATGCGCAGGCCAGTTTGGGATACCTGCTCGCATCAGGCGTTTCGCATGAAGTGCGCACCACCTATCACCCGGATTTGATGTTAGCGAGATTAACGACGACGGCTGGGAGTGAGCCTTCGTGGCACGACGCTCCGCGTCGTGAGTCACGACGCGGAGCGTCGGACCACAATACCGCATTCCTGAAATGCAATTTACAGCGGTCTGGTCCCACGGTATCGTATGAGATTAGGCAATTCTGCTTCTATCTTTCAGGGTTTTTCCATGTCGACTCCCTTGGCCGTCTCTTGTCCGCATTGCGGTGCGGGGCTCAAGCTCAAGAACAACAGCTTCGTGGGGAAGAAGGTTCCCTGCCCCAAGTGCCAGAAGCCGTTCCAGGTGGAGCAGCCTCCGGAGGACGAATTCCTCTCGCAGGACGATGACTTCGGCGGGATGGAGGAAGCGGAAGAAGAGCCCGAAGAGCCTCTCCCCAAGAGCAAGTCCAAGGGGGCCAAAGGCGGCAAGGGGAAGAAAAAGTCCAAGGGCGGCGGGTTCGCCCCCATCGCCATGATTGCGGGCGGGACGGTGCTGGGAATCGGACTGCTGGCCGGGATCGTGTATGGGGCGATGGCCCTGTTCAGTGGCGGGTCCACCAGTTGGGTGAAGTGGCTGCCCGCTGACACCGAGATGGTGATTCAGGTGCGGGTCGCGGATGCGATGAATGCCCCGATCTTCAAGCCCCTGGTGGACCACCCGACCCTGTCGAAGTTGATCAATCAGCCTCCAGCTCCGGGAAAC
>JANPNJ010000339.1:0-3586 GCA_031427395.1 Burkholderiales bacterium | reverse complement strand
GTTCAAAAACAAAGGCGTGCTTGGTTTTATTGGCGTTCATCTGCGGTTGAGACTGCCGCCAGCCATGCCGTTTCATCAAAGTGGTAATGGCAGATTTCAACCCCATCCTCCAGCGTGCCAAGCAGCAACACCGGCACCCACTCGCCGAATTTGCCCTCCAGATCCGGATAGGCATCCAAATCAACTTCCAGCAATTCAAAATCGGCGCGGTGACGCTGTGCGGCCTCAAGACAGGCCGCACGCATGGTGTCACAAAGGCTGCAATAACCGCGGCCAACCAGGGTCAGTCGCTGCAAGGGCACTATTTCACCTCGGGTCGCAGGGTCAGGTAGCGCGCGGGGGCTTCGTCGCGCTTGACCAGCAGCGCCACCGGGCGTTTGTCGTCGAGCTTGGCAACCATGTCGTTGAATTGCGCGACTGATTTGATTTCGGTGGTGTTGACCACCAGGATGGCATCACCCCGGCGCAGCCCGGCACGCTGGGCGGGACCGGTTGCCTCGGTGACAATCACACCCTGGGTGATGGTCATCGCCTTGCGGTCGTCGTCGTCCACTTCTTCGACCATCAACCCCAGCCGGTCAGGCTTGGCGGCGGGTTTGTCGCCGCCGGCGGGCTTCGGTGTGGCGGCCGGGGGACGGCTGTCCGCCGGGTCAACCAGCTCCATCACGGCGGTAGTGATTTCCCGGCCCGCGCCATTGCGCCAAATGCCGAGGGTGACTTTCGAGCCCGGTGTTTTCGGAAAAATAATGCGCTGAATATCGGTGTTGGAGCGGATCACCTTGCCATCGACTTTTTGAATCACGTCACGCGCTTTCAGGCCGGCCTTGTCGGCGGGGGTGCCGCTTTCCACCGAATCCACCATCACGCCGGGGTCTTTTTTCGGCAAGCCCAGCGCCTCGGCCAATTCCTCATTGATCGGAAACGGGCTCAGGCCGATACCGATGCGGCTCCTTTGCACCTTGCCGGATTTCATCAATTGGTTGGCGACTTCCATCGCGGTATTGGACGGAATGGCAAAGGAAATGCCCAGATATCCCCCGGTGCCGGTGAAAATCTGTGAGTTCACGCCAACCACCTCGCCACGGGTGTTGAACAGGGGGCCGCCCGAATTGCCGGGATTGACCGCAGCATCGGTTTGAATGAAAGGAACGAGATCACCGGTATCACGCGATTTGGCGCTGACAATGCCGGCGGTGACGGTGTTTTCAAAGCCAAACGGCGAGCCGATGGCCAGCACCCATTCACCGACTTTGAGGCGATCTGAATTGCCGATGACAACTTTCGGCAAGCCGGCGGCGTCCACTTTCAACACTGCCACATCGGTGCGTTCGTCCGCGCCGACGACACGGGCCTTGAATTCGCGTTTGTCATTGAGTGTGACGGTGATTTCCTCGGCATACACCGGTGCCGGGCGGTTATTGGCGTCGCGTCCCTGCACCATCACCACATGGCGGTTGGTGATGATAAAACCATCAGCGGAAATGATGAAGCCGGAGCCCTGCCCCAAGTCGCGCAGTGGCGCGTCGTTGTTGGGGCCTCGTGGTTCACGGGGATTGCGTCGCGGGGTTGGTGGATTTTGCGGATTTTGCCTGGGCTGCGGGAGCGCCTCGGGAGGCATGAAGCGGCGGAAAAATTCGTAAAACTGCTCGCTGTCCTCAGGGCTGACGCCGCCGGTCATGAAGGCACTGGGACGCGATTTGGTGCGGACATTGACCACCGCCGCGCTGTCACGCTCCACCATTTCGGAAAAATCCGGGAGCAAGGCGCGGGATGCCCCCGATTGGGCGTGGGCCGCAGGCAAAGGCAGCAATAACACCAGGCTGACCAAGGCGGCGCTGGCAATAAACAAATAATTGCGGGAGGTGTGATGACGAATATTCATGGGGACGGGCATTCCTGCGATTGAAGTAAATGAAAAAAAGGCAACAAACAAAAATACAAAACCGGCATGGCACAAGTCTAACGGCTATCGGAAGGTTATTTGCGGCGGGACACGCCCTCGGCAATCATCTGCACGGCGGCGACCGGCACTTCGCCCATCACGGTGATTTGATGATCCTGTATCGGACGGATTGCAAAACTCACCGGGCCATCATCACTCAAGCCTGATGACGGCGGCACTGGCGGGCCGGCAAAAGGCTCGATAAACACCGACACATGCAACAGGCCGTCGGAGAACACCAATTGCGCGACGGATTGGGTTTTGCCAAATAATTGGCGCGCCATTTCGTTGATTTTGCGAAATCCGGCCGGCAGGTTGCCGACCTGCCAACCGGTGTCGGCTGACTTCAAATCCTGCTTCACCGAATACTCGCGCGGCCAGTTTTTGTCCTCGAAGCGGGAGCGGATGTTTTGTTTTGCCGTCGTGCCGGTCACGTCCAGTTGCGTGAACATGAATTGTTCGATCAATTGGTTGCGGGCGTTGTAGAGGCGCGCGCGCAGCAACAGCCCGGTGCCGACATCGGCGCAGAGATTTTGCTTGTAGCGCATGGCGTCTTTGGGCTCCAGCGTCACCCATTGGCAGTCATAGCCTGAAATACGCTCCACCGCGCCCAATTTGACCCGGTAGTTGGCCATGATCTCGGCGCTGCCGCCCGTCACCAGCGAGGGGAAAAAACGCCCGCTGGTGCGCCGGTCAACCCGCACCATCTTCTGCTCGGGGTGGTAGCAGAACATTTCCTCGTTGCGCCTCACCACTTCCATCTGCGGCCCGTCGAGCATTTCCAGTTTTTCATGCTCGTTGCCCTGGCCATCGACCATGTGGGTGATGCGGGTGGTCACCGATCCGTCGCTGGTTTGGTGGACAAATACACCTGTGTAGCGCAGCTCGCGCGCCGAGCGCGCGATGCGCTCCAGCCATTCGGCGGAGTTTTTGGGTTGTGCGGCAATGCCCGCGGAAAAAAATCCGGTGGCGAGCATCACGGCCACCAGCATCCACACCAGGCGAAAATCAGTGTTGCGATTCATGCCAGCCCGTCCCTGCCGTACACGTTATCGACCAG
This sequence comes from Burkholderiales bacterium, assembly GCA_031427395.1. Lineage (GTDB taxonomy): Bacteria > Pseudomonadota > Gammaproteobacteria > Burkholderiales > Usitatibacteraceae > UKL13-2. Next base: position 584 of record JANPNJ010000339.1, on the reverse strand, counting down.
CAGACTCATTGCCCCGCCGCACGCGGTGCTTCGCGGCGTGCGGCCACCGCCTGCAAAGCCTGGGGATTGGCGTATTGGCGGTGAATGGCCAGATAGTCGTTGACCCGGCTGTCCTGCGGCGTGGCGCTCGACCTCCAATAAGAAAAGCGGCATTCATTATCATTCGGACAAGCGTGACGTATGAACGCCAAAGTAGTGCGTAGGGACAAATCTGATCGTGCGGCTCTCGTCTTTCGGAGCCGCGAGCGTTCGCACTCGTCAGGGCAATTCAAAACCACGTCGTGGGAGTCGAAGTCCCGACTACCCGTTGGACATGAAATTGCCAAATTGTTGCTTGAGCATCGCGGAACTTTCTTGGAACGCGCGGAGGCGGTCAAATCGGCTCTAGCGCTCGGCATGCCCCTCCACGAAATTGAGGATTATCTTGACTGGACCGACGCGATTGGTGATTGATACCGACGATCAGGTGCGCAAAGACCTGGCTCGGGCACACGGGCTTCGGCCTCAACCTGGACCTCGCTCCTGAACTCGCCCTGTTGGAAGAGACCCTCAGCCTCGTCCGCGAATTCAGGCGGCATGTTCGC
>JANPNJ010000338.1:0-3045 GCA_031427395.1 Burkholderiales bacterium | reverse complement strand
AGTTAAAGCGCGCGCAGGACCCGGACAACATCATGAATCCGGGCAAAGTGTTGTAGATCTTTTTTGAAACTCGCCATTCCACGGGTATTTTCAAGCAAAAATGCCGCAAACGCCGCACGGAATATAGAGTTTGATAGTTTTTCTCGCCTATATGCACTGCCCGCATTGACCATGCCCATTGCGCTTTGGCCGGTATACCAAGCAGCCGCTAAAATCTAATTCCACACTCCAGCGGGAATTGTACATGGCGGATCGACAATTCGGTTTTGAAACACTCGCGCTGCACGCCGGGCAGATTCCCGATGCCGCCACCGGCGCGCGCGCATTGCCGATTTATCAAACCACGTCGTATGTGTTTGACAGCGCCGAACACGCGGCGTCGCTTTTTAATTTGCAAACCTTCGGCAACGTTTACACGCGCCTGTCGAATCCCACCACCGCCGCTTTTGAAGAACGTTGCGCGGCGCTCGAAGGCGGGCGCGCGGCGCTGGCCACCGCCAGCGGGCAGGCCGCCTCGATGGTGGCGCTGATGAATATCCTGGAAGCAGGCGACCACCTGGTCTCGTCATCCAAGCTCTACGGCGGCACCCACACCATGTTCAATGTCAATTTCAAAAAGTTGGGCATCGAGGCGACACTGGTTGACCCGGATGACCCTGAAAATTTTCGGCGCGCACTCAAGCCAAACACCAAGGCGGTTTTTTCCGAGACCCTCGGCAACCCCGCCATCAACATCGTTGATCTGGAAGCGATCGGAAAAATCGCGCGGGAAGCGGGCGTGCCCTTTGTGGTGGACAACACCGCAGCCTCGCCCTATTTGTGCCAGCCGTTGCAACACGGCGCGGATATTGTCGTCCACAGCGCCACCAAATTCATGGGCGGCCACGGCACCACCATGGGCGGGGTGGTGGTGGAGAGTGGCAAATTTCCGTGGGGCGAGCCACGCATCGCGGAAAAATTTCCGGGTATGCACGAGCCCTCGGCGGGTTATCACGGCGTGCGGTTTTTCGAGACCTTCGGCGATTTCGCCTACACCATGAAAGCGCGCATGGAAGTCATGCGCGTTTACGGGCCGACCCTCTCGCCGTTCAACGCATGGCAACTCATGCAGGGGCTGGAGACCCTGCCGGTGCGGATGGAGCGTCACTGCGCCAATGCCATGGCGGTGGCGGAATTTTTGCAACACCACCCCCAGGTGGCGTGGGTGAATTATCCGGGGCTGGCTTCAAACCGATATCACCCGATGGTCAAACGCTACATGCCAAAAGGCGCGGGCGCGCTGTTGTCATTTGGCATCAAGGGCGGATTTCAAAGCGGCGTGAAATTCATCGAAGCGCTGCAATTTATTTCGCACCTGGCCAATATCGGCGACGCCAAATCACTGGTCATTCACCCGGCTTCCACCACGCATCGGCAACTCAGCGAAGAAGACCAGATCAAAGCCGGTGTCCCGCCCGACATGGTGCGGCTGTCGATTGGCCTGGAAACCATCGACGATATTATTTGGGATATTGAGCAGGCGTTGGCGAGGGCGGGATAGCTTGGGCTGGCGGATGCCGCCAGTGCTGCGCTGCGCATTCAATGCGACTTCGTTTCCCACTCACCGGTCGGCTCCTTCCCCCGGCAACGGGGGAAGCAACCGTGTCAAGAAACAGGCTGCATTTTCCACATTTCATCTTTTAAGAATATGGCGTTGGTTCAAGTCTTTGGTACTGATCCCCATATTGCGGCAACAACATCATGCAAATTTGAATTCAATCTTGCGGATTTTTTTCAAGTCCACGATTTGTTTGGCCTGCCACAAATCGTAATTGTCTTGCATTGCCAACCAGCTTTCTGGCGAGCGTCCCAGCGCCTTGGACAAGCGAAGTGCCATTTCCGGGCTGATGCCGCTGGCTTCGTTCAAAACGCGGTTGAGAGTGGATGCGGCAACGCCTAATTTCAAGGCGAGTTCCCTGCCGCTTATTTCATTGGGTGCCAAGTAAACGTCTTGAATAAATGCGCCTGGATGTGGTGGGTTGTGCATCGTCATTAGTGATAGTCCTCGTAATCAAGTATTTCTGCGTTGCCATTTTGAAACGCAAACGTGATGCGCCAGTTGCCGTTTACCCATATCGACCAACGCCCTTGCTGCTTTCCCTTCAGCGGATGAAGACGGAAGCCGGGAATGTTCATGTCTTCGATTGTGTGGGCAGTATCCAATGCAGCCAATTGCATCTTTAGTCGTTTGGCATGGCTTGGTTGGATGCCGGCCAGACTGCTCGTCGTAAAGTATTTTTGAAGTCCCTTATGTCGGAATGATGTAATCATCAGTGACATGATACTGCGTTGCGTTATGCGCAACAAGGGGGCGCAACATGAGTTGTTCTGGAGTTTTTCCGCCGAGTTGGCCGCCATGTCGGCACACCACCATATTGGTTGAAGGGCAATACATGTCTTCGCCCCGCCCCCTGCACTTCACGCCCGCACAATCATCCCCAAAACATTCGCCTGCTTCGCCCCCGTAGTACGCCGCAAATCAATCGGGCGATTTTCAACACACTGTTTTGCCAGCCACGCGAAAGCAAACGCTTCGACTTGTTGAGTTGGCACGCCGTAATCGTCGGTGGTGTCGATGCGCATGTCGGGCAGGAGTGCGGAAAGCCGTGCCATGAGTGTTTGGTTGTTGGCACCGCCGCCGCAGACGATGGCCGCGCGTGCGTCGCGGGCGGTATGCGTGATGTGCGAGGCGATGGCCCAAGTAGTGAGTTCCAGCAGGGTGGCCTGCACATCCACCGGCGATTCATTTTGCAAAAATTGCGCCAGCCAATCGGCGTGGAATAAATCACGTCCGGTGCTTTTGGGTGGTGGTGCGGTGAAGTACGGCTCGGTCTGCAATTGCCCCAAAAGCCGCGTGGATGGCTGACCTTGGGCCGCCCACGCACCATTTTTGTCGAATGCCTCACTGTGGTGACGTTGCATCCAGTGATCCATCAGGCAATTGCCGGGGCCGCAATCAAAGCCCCATACCGACTCATTTGGCCTGAGTATGGTGAGGTTGGCGAT
>JANPNJ010000337.1:0-2348 GCA_031427395.1 Burkholderiales bacterium | reverse complement strand
CGGAAGTAAAGCTGGCCGACATTGATATACCAAGCGTCACCCTCAGTGTCGACGGCAAAACGCTGATCGGCAAAGTTGAGCACGGTGACGCGCGGGAGATCAGCATTTACACCGCCGAGACGACTGGGGATTTCAGCAATCCCCTCGACTGCCAGCGCATCATCTCGCCCGCCGATGAAGTCACCGCCAACCAGTAGCACCACAACGCAATGTATCTGCTGACGAAAAAAAACGCGCCGCGTTACATGATTGTGCGCATGGGCATTGTCCGTGACAACTACGCGCAGGCCACCACCATCGTGCCGCAGGGCGACACCGTGATTGCGCAGATCGAAGTCGCACTGGACGGCCTCTACATCCGCGAATTGTTCGCCGGTGTGGACCGCCTGCAACGGCTGAATTTTTCCACCAGCTCCTTTTCCGGCGGCAAGCTCGAATTTGTGAAGCTGCCCTTTGACTTGGCCATCCGCCAGATCATCACCAGCCCGTCGCGCTCGGGGGCGGTGCTGCGGCTGGAAGCGTGGACGGAAGGGCCGAAATACGTGTCGGTGGAAGAGCGCAGCGGCAATATCGCCGACACCGGCCTGCACCCCAAGCCCGCCGCCGATTTTTCCGACATTGTGGAGCTGCGTTTGCATGCGACCGCCAAAGATGGCGTGAAAATCCCCGTGTCGCTGATTTACCGCAAAGCCACGACACTCAACCACGCCAACCCCACCCTGATTCGCGCCTATGGCGCCTATGGTTTGGTGCAATCCCCGACCTTCAATCCCTCGACGCTGGCGTGGCTGGAACGCGGTGGCATTCTGGCGACCTGCCATGTGCGCGGCGGTGGCGAATTTGGCGAGGACTGGCATCGCGGCGGGCAAAAACTCACCAAGCCCAACAGCTGGCGCGACCTGATTGCCTGTTCGGAGTATCTGATTGAGCGTGGCTTCACCCGCAAGGAACGCCTCGGCATCATGGGCGGCAGCGCCGGTGGCATCACTGTCGGGCGGGCACTCACCGAGCGGCCGGATTTGTTCGCCGCCGTGGTGCCGAGTGTCGGTGTGCTTGATGCCCTGCGCATGGAATTCACCCCCAACGGCCCGCCGAACATTCCCGAATTTGGCAGCGTCACCACCGAGGCCGGATTTCGCGGCCTGCTGGCGATGAGCGCTATGCACCACGTCAAGGACGGCACGCGTTATCCGGCGGTGATGTTGATGCACGGGGTGAATGATCCGCGTGTCGAGGTATGGCAGTCGGCCAAAATGGCGGCACGCCTGCAGGCCGCGACTGCCAGTGTGCCCAACGCCAATCCGGTGTTGTTGCGGCTCGATTACGATGCCGGCCACGGCGTGGGCGCAAGCCGCAACCAGCGCAATGTGGAATTGGCGGATGTGTATGCGTTCCTGCTGTGGCAATTCAGGGAGCCGGGTTTCCGGCCTGCCACACAGCCATGAATGATGCGCCGTCTCTGCCCTACGCGGGCATACGCGTAGTCGAATTCACCCACATGGTGATGGGCCCGACCTGCGGCATGGTGCTGGCGGATTTGGGTGCCGAGGTGATCAAGGTCGAGCCGCTCAAGGGTGACAGCACGCGGCGCATACCCGGCTCGGGCGCGGGATTTTTTGCGATGTTCAACCGCAACAAAAAAAGCCTGGCGGTGAATGTGGAGGATGCCCGCGGGCGGGAAATCATTTTGAAGCTGGCCGCCACCGCCGACATCTTCAGCGAGAATTTCAAAGACGGCAACATGCAAAAGCTCGGCCTCGACTACGCCACATTGTCGAAATTAAACGAGCGCCTCATCTATGTCGCGCTGAAAGGTTTTTTGCCCGGCCCCTATGACCACCGCACCGCGCTCGATGAAGTGGTGCAAATGATGGGCGGGCTGGCCTACATGACCGGCCCCGAGGGGCGGCCGCTGCGCGCGGGCACATCGGTGAATGACATCATGGGCGGCATGTTTGGCGCGATGGGGGCGATGGCCGCGCTGCACGCGCGCGAAAAAACCGGCCGCGGGCAGGAAGTGAAAAGCGCGTTGTTTGAAAACAATGTGTTTTTGATGGGCACCCACATGATGCAATACGCCGTCACCGGCAAGCCCGCCCCACCCATGCCCAGCCGCATTTCGGCGTGGGGGGTGTACGACGTATTCACTGTGGCCGATGGCGGGCAGATTTTTTTGGCGGTGGTGTCCAATACCCAGTGGCAAAAATTCTGTGAGGTGTTTGGGTTTGCGGATTTGCTGGCGGATGCGCGACTGGACACCAATGTCGGCCGGGTCGAGGCGCGTGATTGGCTGCTGCCGGATTTGGCTGCGCGGCTCACGTTGCGCGGCGCGGATGAGATTGCCGGAA
>JANPNJ010000336.1:0-1563 GCA_031427395.1 Burkholderiales bacterium | reverse complement strand
GCTTTTTCGATGTGATTGAGATTGAGGCTTTGCCAGTTGGCCACACTCGGCACCGCCTTGCCCTGAAAGTCGCCGATGGTTTGGTATCCTTGCGCATCCATGAAGTTGGACAGGCCGCTGGTCAAGTCCTCGATGATCTTGAAGCCATACACCATCGCCGCGGTACACACCTGCACATTGCCCGCGCCGAGGGCGATGAATTCGGCCGCGTCGCGCCAGGTGGTGATGCCGCCAATACCGGAAATGGGCAAGCCGCGCGTTTGTTCATCGCGGGCGATTTCCCCGACCATGTTGAGGGCAATGGGTTTCACCGCGAAACCACAATAACCACCATGCGAACCCCGACCGTCGGTTGACGGTTGCATGGTCATTTTTTCCAGATCAACACCCATGATGGAATTGATGGTATTGATGAGTGAGACCGCATCGGCCCCGCCTTTTTTGGCGGCGCGCGCCGGGTGGCGGATGTCGGTGATGTTGGGGGTCAGCTTGACAATCACCGGCAGCTTTGAATATTGCTTGCACCAGCGCGCCACCATTTCGATGTATTCGGGCACCTGCCCCACCGCCGAGCCCATGCCGCGCTCGCTCATGCCGTGCGGACAGCCAAAATTCAATTCAACCCCGTCGCAACCGGTGTCTTCCACCATCGGCAAAATATTGCGCCACGCCTCCTCGGTGCACGGCACCATCAATGACGCCACCACCGCGCGATTGGGCCAGTCGCGTTTCACGCGGCGCATTTCATCGAGGTTTTGTTTTAGCGGGCGGTCGGAAATCAACTCGATGTTGTTAAAGCCGATCACCCGCCTGTCCTGCGACAACAGCGCAGCGTACCTTGGCCCGTTGACATTGACAATGGGCGGGTCTTCGCCGACTGTTTTCCACACCACCCCACCCCAGCCGGCCTCAAAGGCGCGCACCACGTTGTATTCCTTGTCGGTCGGCGGCGCCGAGGCGAGCCAAAATGGGTTGGGACTTTTGATGCCCACAAAATTGCTGCGCAAATCTGCCATCTTGATTTCTCCCGTGCCGCGCCGCTCAGGCGCGCAGTATGTGGTCGATGGAAATGGCGGCGCGTTTGCCGTGCTCCACCGCCTCGACCGTGAGATCACGGCCACCCTCGCGGCAGTCACCGCCCGCCCACACTTTGTGGTGTGAGGTGCGGCCAGCGGCATCGGTGGTGATGCGCCCGTTTTTTAGGCTGATGGCGGGAGCGACGGGTGCCGTTTCAAAAGTCTGGCCGATGGCCTTGAACACCATGTCCGCCGCCAGCTCGAAGCACTCGCCCGTTTCAATCAATTTGCCCTTGTCCAGCGCGGTATAGGCAAAACGCACGGCGCGCACCCGGCCACCGTCACACAATATTTCCTTGGGTGCCGCCCAGTGGCGAATACTGACACCATTCATTTTCGCCCAGTCTTGTTCATGGTGTGATGCGCCCATCGCCTCCTCGCCGCGCCGGTACACAATGGTGACCTGTTCGGCACCGAGTTTTTTGGACTGCACCGCCGCGTCCACCGCCGTCATGCCCCCACCGATCACCACCACCTGGCGGCCAAT
>JANPNJ010000335.1:0-4790 GCA_031427395.1 Burkholderiales bacterium | reverse complement strand
GCTGCGCGGCAAGTGGCTGATGGTCATGCGTGACAGCGGCGCTTGCGAGGCCGTGTGCGTGAAAAAACTCTACACCATGCGCCAGACCCGTTTGATTTTGAACAAAGACATGGGGCGCGTGGCGCGCGTGTTTTTGATTGATGACGAGGTGCCGCCCTCGGCGCAATTGCAGCGGGATTTTGCGGGCACGGCATTTGTGTCCGCCAGGGATTCGGCATGGCTGAAATTGTTGCCGCGCGACAAAAACAGTGCCGGCGACGGACGCGGCCATCTCTATGCGATCGACCCGGCGGGCTATCTTTTCATGCGCTACCCAGCCGATGGCGACATCAAGCAGGTGGCGGCGGATTTTCGGCGGGTGCTGAAGGCCTCACAACTCGGCAAGGATTTTGAGGGTGGCCGCAAATGAGAATGAGTGCCATCGAACATGGTGTGATCGGGCTCATCACGCTCATCATTATCATTGGCGCATTTTTGTGGGTGCGGCGCGATGCGATTCGTTACCGGCGATTGATTGGTATCACCACCGTAGTGACCTTTGTGCTGATTATCTTGGGTGCCTACGTGCGTTTGTCGGATGCGGGACTGGGCTGCCCGGATTGGCCGGGTTGTTATGGCAACCTGACGCCGCATCATTCCGCCGCCGAAATCCGTGCGGCGGAGGCCGTGCAGCCGGATGGGGTGGTCACCATGGCCAAGGCGTGGAAGGAAATGGCACATCGTTATCTGGCAATGGTGGTGGGAGCCCTGATCGCAGCCATTTTGTTTGCCGCCGTGCGCAATCGACGTGGATTTGCACAATCACCGCTATTGCCGCTGGTGATCGCAATGGCGGTCATTTTCCAGGCGGCGTTGGGCGCGTGGACGGTGACCATGCTGCTCAAGCCGGCCATTGTCACCGCACATCTCCTCGGCGGGGTGATCCTGCTGGGGCTGTTGGCGTGGTTGCTGGCGCGGCAGCCGGGCAGCGGCAAAATGGGGGCGCGTATAATCGCTCCGTCAGGCGTGAAAATTTTTGCAATTGCCGCCGCCGTTGTTTTATTCGCGCAGATTGTATTGGGCGGTTGGGTCAGCACCAACTACGCGGCGTTGGCCTGCACCGATTTGCCGACCTGCCACGGGCAATGGTTGCCGGCCATGGATTTTGCGAATGCGTTTCATATTATTCGCCCGCTGGGTGTCGGGCCGGACGGGGCGCTGCTCACCATTGAGGCGTTGCGGGCAATTCATTGGCTGCATCGTCTCGGTGCCATTGTTGTTGTGCTGGTCGTCGGTGCATTTGCCTGGCGCATGATGAAAATAAATGCCGGGCATAAAGCGGCAAAAATGCTGGGTGTGATGCTCGTGTTGCAAATTGTCCTGGGGCTGTCGAATGTCTGGTTCAAACTGCCGATTGTGGTCGCGGTCGCCCACAATGGCCTGGCGGCATTGATGTTTGCGTGGATGACCATGATTGTTTTTCGTTTACACCGTGCATAGAGAAAACTTTTGTGTCAGAAAATATCCTCAACCATCAGCCGCAACATATCCTGTCCCAATTTTTTGTGCTGACCAAGCCGCGCGTCAATGCGCTGATTGTCTTCACTGCCATCATTGGCATGATGCTGGCCTACCCGGTTGGTTTGGCGTGGGATGTGCCGTTGATGCTGACGGCCACCGCAGGCATTTGGCTGGTGGCCGGGGCGGCGGCGGCGTTTAATTGTCTGGTGGAACAGGCCATTGACCGCCGCATGGCGCGCACCCGCGCCCGCCCGAGTGTCGCCGGCAGCATCACCACCTGGCAGATCGTGTTGCTCACCGGTGTGGTGGGCGGCGCGGGATTGCTGGTGCTGTATCGGTATGTCAATCCGCTGACCATGTGGCTGACGCTGGGCACCTTCGTCGGCTACGCCATTGTTTACACCGTCATTTTGAAGCCTGCCACCCCGCAGAACATTGTCATTGGCGGCGCCTCCGGGGCGATGCCACCGGTGCTCGGCTGGGCGGCGGTGGCGGGGGTGGTTGATCCGAAGGCGTTGTTGCTGTTTTTGATTATTTTTGCGTGGACGCCGCCGCACTTTTGGGCGCTGGCGCTGTACCGCAGGAAAGAATACGCCATGGCCGGTGTGCCGATGCTGCCGGTGACACACGGTGAAGCTTTCACCAAGCTGCATCTGCTGCTCTATACCTTCATGTTGGCGGCCGCCACGTTGCTGCCGGTGGCGGTGGGCATGGCGGGCTGGTTTTATCTGGGTGTGGCGGTGGTGTTGAATGGGGTGTTCATTTATTTTGCCATCGCACTGTATTGCGCCTACTCCGATGCCCTGTCCCGGCGCACCTTCAATTTTTCGATTCTCTATCTGGCGTTGCTGTTCGCGGCGCTGCTGATTGACCACTACGCGCCATTGGCAAGGAATTGGTTTTGAGAAGTCAGTGTTTGTTGATGATTTGTGCCACTGTGCTGCTCACCGCTTGCGAGCCCGCCAAGCCGCCCTTCAACAGCGTTGACATCACTGGCATCCAGGGTTATGGCAACGATTTCCGCTTGACTGACCACAAGGGACAAGCCCGCACCATGGCGGATTTTCGCGGCAAGGTGGTCGCCATTTTTTTTGGCTATACCTTTTGCCCGGATGTGTGCCCCACCACGCTTTCTGAAATGCGCCAGGTGATGCAACAACTCGGCGGGCAAGGTGAAAAACTGCAAGTGTTGTTCATCACGGTAGACCCCAAACGGGATTCCCAAGAAGTGCTCGGCAAATATGTGCCCTCGTTTCACCCCTCGTTTCTCGGCCTCGGCGGTGATGACGCGGCCATCAGGCAAGTGGCCAGGGATTTCAAAATTGTCGCCCGCGTGGTGGATGGCAAGACTGCCAACTCCTACACGGTGGATCACACCGCCGGCACGTTCATATTCGATACCCAGGGCCGCCTGCGATTGATGGCGCCATATGGCATCGGCGCGGAAAAGCTCGCGGCCGACATCAAGCAGCTGATGTAGCCCGCAACAAAATTATTCACACCCAACAAGGAAAACCCATGACCATCCAAAGACTGCATATTGGCAAACGACTGTCGGAAGCCGCCATCTACAACAACACTGTCTATCTTGCCGGCCAGGTCGCCGAGGATAATACCCAGGACATCGCTGGCCAGACCAAACAGGTGCTGGCATCCATCGACAAATTGCTGGCTGAGGCGGGCAGTGACAAATCAAAAATCCTGCAACTCACCATTTTCATCGCCGACATGAAAGATTTTCCCGGCATGAATTCGGTGTGGGACGAGTGGGTGGTGCAGGGCGCGACACCCCCGCGCGCGACAGTGGAGGCCAAGCTCGCCAAGCCGGAGTGGAGGGTGGAGATGTTGGTGGTGGCGGGACGTTAAGCGTCCGTGGCAAAAAAAGGCACTGTCAGTGCCTTTTTTGTTGCCGCGCGCATGAATGCGGTCAGCCAAGGCTGGGCGCGGTGAATTGTTTCAAGAACTCCTCGGTTTGTTTTTTGTCGAGCTTGCCGGATTTTTTGGTGTCCATTTTGTCGAACATTTTTTCCATGTGGGCCAACATCTCGGCCTTTGACATCATGCCGTCGTGATTCATGTCGCACGACTTCATGAACTCCTCCATGTTCATCTTCATGGTCGAATGTTTGGTTGTTTGCTTGGTTGTTTCATACGCGAATGCCGCAGGTGCGGTCATCAGCGATACCGCGATCATCGAACTTGCAAGTATGTTGAGAAGTTTCATTTAATTTCCTTTTGTGGTTGGTGGGGAACGCTGCCTGATTCGCAGGTGCGGATGCAGGAAAGTGTCAGTATTGCTTTGCGCGGGACTGCTTGCGCAAACGGTGCGATCTGTTTTCGCGGAGATGGCGGATTTTTAAAACCCCCAGCAAGACCGCCCAACTTGCTGAATCAAATCTACGCGTACAGACTTTCGGCATCTGTACGTTGCCGTACACAGGCATTGCCAGGCGGTCGGTTTCAGCTTCCAATGTTGCCTGCCCGGGTCTCATGCCGAAAGGCTCGTGCAGACCCGCTGCAGAAGTGTCCGTACTTCTTTGCCGAGGGCGTGTATCTCTGGCTTGTCAACCATCTGCAACACGACCTCGGTATCCATGAATAAGACGGTGATAACTCCGTCTGCCTCTTCGCGCACAACCACATTGCACGGCAGCAGCAAACCGATGTCGGGATCCGCTTCGATCGCGCGATGCGCGAGCGGCGGGTTGCACGCGCCGAGTATGCGATACGGCCGACGCTCAATGTTGAGCTTGGCTTTGAGTGTGGCCTTGACATCGATATCGGTGAGTATGCCAAAACCCTCTTTTTTCAAGGCCTCGGCAACCTTCGCGACGGCGGCATCAAACGGCATCTTTAATTGTGTGCTGAATCCGTACATGCATTGACCCCTGTTGATTGACGAAACGGGAAATGAGCTGTCCCGCTGCACTCTGCGCACAGGCTAACACACAGGTGACATGACTGTTGAGTAAAATCAAACGAAAACCGTATATCCAAGCGGGAAGGCGTGTGTTGTCGTTGGTGCTGACCCGGAGTGGGACAGTTGCATTTGCGGAAAAGTTCACGATCACATCAAAACCGGCGCGGCATCAACCAACCTGCCCGCCGACACGGCAACCAGCTCGCCTTCGGCAAGCGGCCGCCACGGCTCGCGGGTAAGCGGAACGCTGGCAATGAGCATGACTTCCTGCACCTTCAAATCGAAGGGTTTTCGGCCGTTTGCCCCCGCTGCACGGGCGCAGACAGCTACTGAATTTATAGCGCCTGCCGAGCTGTTGAGGCGCACGATG
>JANPNJ010000334.1:0-6649 GCA_031427395.1 Burkholderiales bacterium | reverse complement strand
TGCGGCACACAACCGCCGGTGGCCCCGCCAAGGGGGGTGAGTTTGCCGGACTTGTTGAGGCTGCAAACCTGCGGACTGGCCGGGGTGGCAAAATTGAGCGAGGTTAATTTCACCACCGGCGTAGCCCCCGCCGGGGCATCGACCTGGGTGCGCCACAGCCGGTAGGTTTGTCCGGTGCGCGCCCAGCCGGAGGCGACGGCATTTTGATCGATGGCGGTGATTTCAGTGGTGATGTCGGTGCGGTAATACTCACCAGTCCGGGAGTTGAAAAACTCCACCGAATCAACTGTGTTGCCGGTCTGCGCGACGGCTGGCAGTACCATCGCCATCATGCCTGTTGCCAGCAGCCCCGCCACGACCGTCTTCGCGCGCGCGCGGCGCGTGTGCAATTTGCTTATTCCCATGCTTACCCCAGCCTTGAGTATGATCGCGCACCCTGTTGGGTGGCCATTGGTTTCAGATATGAAACATGATACTAGGCGAAAATGCGATGGGCAACACTGTTGAGGCGCAACAACTTGTAACCGCCACTGCCAGGCGACAGGCGGCAGGTTTCAAGTGACAAACGAAAAGAAAATGTCCTAATTGCCCAGCAATGTTCCTGGCTGCACACCAAACGCCTGGGCAAATTCTGCCGCACCGACTTTCTTGCCGTCTTCGTGTTTGAGTTTGCCGACTTCAATTTGTCCGCCCTGGGCGCTAATGAACATTGAGTCAGCAATCAAGGTGACCTCTCCGGGCTTGCCCTTGACGGCACCGAAAGTACGCGCCGGATGTTTTTTCGACGCAAACAGTTGCACTTTTTTGCCCGCCAGCGTGGTCCAGGCACCGGGTGCCGGGTCGCAGCCGCGGATCAGGTTGTGGATCACATCCACATGGTTGTGCCAGTTGATTTTGGCCTCATTGGCGCGAAACCAGCCCTCATACGTTGCCAGCGACTCGTCCTGGATCACCTCGGTGTGTTTGCCTGCCACCACCAATTCGGCCGCCTCCACCATTGCCGCCACGCCCATCGGAAACAGGCGGTCAAAATAAACCGTGCCGAGGGTGTCGTTTTCGCTGATGGCGGTTTTCTTTTGCAGAATCACCGCGCCTTCATCCAGCCCGTCGGTCGGGCGGAATATGGTCAGGCCGGTTTCCGTCTCACCCCGGCTGATCGGCCAATTGATGGATGAGGGGCCGCGATATTTTGGCAACAATGACGGATGGTATTGAATGGTGCCGTGTTTGGGAATATTCACAAACGCCTGCGGGGCGAATTGCAGCACAAAGGCCATCACACCGATGTCCACATTCAATTCCAGCATGGCCGCTTCGGCCTCGGGTGTTTTCAGGGATGGAAATTGGAATATCCGCAATCCCTTTTCCTGCGCCAGCACCCGCAGCGGGTCGGGTTTGGCGCCTTCTTTTTCCGGCGCGCAAAACACCCCGGCGACGTCATCGCCGCGATTGAGGAATGCATCGAGTGTGGCTTTGCCGAAATCCTGCTGGCCGATGATGGCGATTTTCATAATTGCTTTCTACTGTGTTTGAAGACTCTTTTTAACCGCCGATGGACGCCGATAAACGCCGACAATGTCAAAAACGAAACCCATGGTTTTGCTTTGCTTTTATCGGCGCTTATCGGCGTCCATCGGCGGTTCCAAAAATTTTATTATTTTTTGGCCGGTGCCGAAAACGCCCCCGCCGCCTTCAACTGTGCCACTTTGTCGGCGTCGTAGCCGAGCACGGTGCCCAGCACGTCGTCGTTGTGTTCGCCCAACAGCGGCGAGCGTTCGATTTTGGCGGGAGAGGCGGAGAGTTTGATCGGCATGCCGACGTTCCACCATTTGCCGCGGGTGGGGTCATCCACCTCGACATACATTTCGCGGCCGCGGATATGTTCGTCGTTGGCCAGATCGGTGGTGGACATGATCGGCCCGCACGGCACATCGACGGGGTTCAGTATCGCCATGAATTCGCGCTTGGTGTAATTGGCGGCGAATTGGGTGATCAGTGCCCACATGGCCTGCTGGTTTTTGCGGCGATCATTGATGCTGGCAAAACGCGCATCAGTCGCCAGATCCGGCAAACCCAGATCCGGCCCGATGCGCTTGGCCAGACCCACCCATACCGCCTCCTGCACCACCACATACAAATAATCGTTCGAGCCATGTGGCTTGCAATGAATGGCGTTGCCCAATTGGCCGCCGCCGGAATCATTGCCCGCGCGCGGCACATCACCCATGCCCTGCGCGGTCGGCACCGAATATTCCGGCAATGCCCCGCGCGTGAGCCGCTGGTGGTCGCGCCATTTGACGCGGCACAGGTTCATCACGCCGTCCATCATCGCCACTTCGACATACTGCCCCTGGCCGCTGTTGTGGCGGTGTTGCAGGGCGGCCAGCAGGCCAATGGCCAGATGCAAGCCGGTGCCGCTGTCGCCAATTTGCGCGCCGGTGACAAAGGGTGCGCCCTCGGGCGTGCCAGTGGTGCTCATCGCGCCACCCATGGCCTGGGCGACATTTTCATAGGCCTTGAATTCGGCATAAGGCCCGGTCGAGCCAAAACCCTTGATCGAGCCCATGATGATGCGCGGATTGATGGCGTGGATTTTTTCCCAGGTGAAGCCCAGGCGGTCGAGCACGCCGGGGCCAAAATTTTCCATGACGATGTCGCACTCATTGAGCAAATCAACAAACACCGTCTTGCCCTCTGCGGATTTCATGTTGACGGTGATGGAACGCTTGTTGCAATTCAACATCGTGAAATACAGCGAATCCACGCCGGGAATGTCGCGCAACTGGCCGCGCGTGGCGTCACCCTGCGGCGGCTCAAACTTGATGACATCCGCGCCCATCCAGGCGAGCAACTGCGAGCAGGTCGGCCCGGCCTGAACGTGGGTCATGTCGAGAATGCGGATTCCTTTTAGTGCTTCCATATTTCTTTCTGGTTTGGGGATGTGAATTAGGTGAGGAGGTGAGGAGGCGAATCAAGTGAGGTAGTGAGCGCGGCTGCGCCGCTGTGAGGAGGTGAGAAAAACAGCACCGCGCCGGTTTTCCTCACCTCCTCACTTCCTCACCTCCTCACCTGAACCACCTCCTCACTTCATTTTTTCGCCGTCTGTGGATTCAAACTGGTGATGCGGCCGCTTTCGGTGCCGGCGGTTTCATCGATCACTGCATTGATGAGTGTGGGTTTGCCGGAGGCGATGGCCGCTTCCATGGCTTTGCGCAATTCGGCCGGGGTGGTCGCATGCACACCAACACCGCCGAACGCTTCCATCAGTTTATCGTAGCGTGCGCCTTTGACGAACACCGTGGGCGCCACATCGGCGCCGCCGGTCGGGTTGACATCGGTGCCGCGATACACGCCGTTGTTGTTCATGACCACGATGCACACCGGCAGGTTATAGCGGCAGATGGTCTCGACTTCCATGCCGGAAAAACCAAAGGCACTGTCGCCTTCAATGGCGATCACCGGCAGGCCGGTTTCGACGGCGGCGGCGACGGCAAAACCCATGCCGATGCCCATGATGCCCCAGGTGCCCACATCCAGGCGCTTCCTCGGCTGGTACATGTCAACAATGCTGCGGGTGAAGTCGAGTGCGTTGGCGCCTTCGTTGACCAGCATGGCGTGCGGGTTGGCCTTGATGATGTCGCGCACGACATTGAGCGCGCTGTGGAAATTCATCGGAGTTGGGTCTTTTGCCAGCGTTTCGGCCAGCTTGGCGATGTTTTTGTTCTTGCGCTCGGCAATCGCACCCAGCCATTCGGCCGGGGGCTTGACCCATGCCGGCGTGATGCCGGTGAGCAGCGCCGCCACACACGAGCCGATGTCACCAACCAGCGGTGCGTCGATGGCCACGTTACTGTCGGCTTCGGTGGGCGAAATGTCGATCTGGATGAATTTCTGCCCGCCGGCATCCTTGTGGTGTTTGCCGCCCCAGGTTTTTCCCTTGCCGTGCGACAAAAGCCAATTGAGGCGCGCGCCGATCAGCACCACCACATCCGCCTCGGGCAGCACGAATGAGCGCGCGGCGGCGGCGGACTGTGCGTGCGTGTCGGGCAGCAGACCCTTGGCCATCGACATCGGCAAATACGGGATGCCGGTTTTTTCCACCAGCGCGCGGATGTCGGCATCCGCCTGGGCATAGGCGGCACCCTTGCCGAGCAGGATCAATGGACGTTTGGCGCTTTTCAGCAAATCAAGCGCGCGCTGCACCGCATCCGGCGCGGGAATCTGCCGTGGCGCCGGATCAACCACTTTAATGAGGGACTTCTTGCCCGCCCCCGCATCCATGGTCTGGGCAAACAGTTTGGCCGGCAAATCGAGATACACCCCGCCCGGACGGCCGGACACGGCGGAACGGATGGCGCGCGCCACACCCACACCGATATCCTCGGCGTTGAGCACCCGGAAGGCCGCCTTGCACAACGGCTTGGCGATGGCGAGTTGGTCAATCTCCTCGTAATCGCCCTGCTGCAAATCAACAATCTCGCGCTCGCTTGAGCCCGATATGAGAATCATCGGGAAACAATTGGTGGTGGCGTTGGTGAGTGCGGTCAGCCCGTTGAGAAAGCCGGGCGCGGAGACGGTCAGGCAGACCCCCGGCTTTTGCGTGATGAAGCCGGCGATGGCTGCGGCATTGCCGGCTCGTGCCGGAATGAAATCACGCGCATGCCCTCCGCCTGCGCCATGCGCGTCAGATCGGTGATGGGAATGCCTGGCAGGCCGTAGATGGTGTTGATGCCATTGAGCTTCAACGCATCGATGACCAGGTGAAAACCGTCGGTGATTTCTTGGGTGGGTTCCATCGTCTATTCTTTGGTTTCAAAATTGTTCATTGTGTGAATATTTGTAAGAATGCACATTCGCCAGCCGACATCATAAAAATGCCACAATGGAAGCGCCTTGATTCCTGTCAATCAACACTGGAAACCCTGATGACCTTGCTCATTTCCCATCCACAGCGTGACGCCATCCGCGCGGCACTCCAGCGCAACATCGTTTTGCGCACACTCAAACCCAGGGCATTCAGCGACCTGGAAAAAATGTTGTCGGTCGCCGAATACAAAAAAGGCGACCTGCTGCTTGGTCAAGGTGAGCACGACATGACCCAATATTTTGTGCTCGACGGCATCCTCAAGCGGGTGGTCTCCAACCAGGAAGGCAAGGAAATGATCCTGCGCTTTTCCGCCGAGGACGACATGGAAACCTGTTACGCGGCATGGCGTCTGCGCACGCCCACGCCCTATGCCATTCGCGCCGTGATGAAAGTGCGGGTGGCCATGTTGCCCATGGAAGTGTGGGTCGATTTTCTCGAACACCACCCCACCATGAAGGGTGATTTTGAATACGAAGTCATGCACCTGATGTCGGAAGTCATGGCCCATGCCATCACCCTGCATTTGCTCGACGCCCAGGGGCGCGTGCAGCGGTTTTTGCGCAAACACCCCGAGCTGTATGAACGGGTTCCCATGAAAGAGTTGGCCTCACACCTGAATCTTTCCGCCGAAACACTTTCGCGGCTGAAACAAAAAGGCAAAATTCAGGCGATATTGGCGCGTTGAATGGGTGGTCTGCACTCTGGAGACGCCGATGGACGCCGATAAAGGCGCGCCGATAAAACATCAATAACACCAATAAGGGCGGGCGTTTTCAGACATTTATGCCTGAAACGTCGCGCCAGCATTGGTTTGTTCGTAATTTACTTGCCGCGCAATTTGCGAATGATGGCTGTCAGCGGTGCCCAGAACAACATCAACAAACCCAGTGATGTGATGGTGCCAACCAGGCTATTGCTGAAAAACACCGTCAGCGAGCCTTGTGAAACCAGCATCGATTGCCGGAACGCCTCCTCGGCACGGTCACCCAGCACGATGGCCAACACCAGCGGTGCCAGCGGGTAATCGAGCTTTTTGAACACATAGCCGACCACGCCGAAAATGAGCATGAGCCAGACATCAAACATGGAGCTGTGTACGGTGTAGGCACCAATGGCGCAGATGACCAGAATGACCGGCGCGATGATCGAAAACGGGATGCGCAGTATCGAGGCGAACAACGGCACCGTGGTCAGCACCACAATCAGCCCGGCAATATTGCCCAGATACATCGAGGCGATGAGCCCCCAGACAAAATCCTTTTTTTCCTCAAACAGCAGCGGACCCGGTTGCAGACCCCAGATGAGCAGGCCGCCGAGCAGCACAGCGGCGGTCGGTGAGCCGGGAATGCCCAGTGTGAGCATCGGCAGCAGCGCGGCAGTGCCTGCGGCATGGGCCGCCGTTTCAGGCGCGATCACGCCTTCGATTTCACCTTTGCCGAATTTTTCGCCGTTCGGCGAAAAACGTTTGGCCACGCCGTAACCCATGAACGACGCCGGTGTGGCACCACCCGGTGTGATGCCCATCCAGCAGCCGATCAGCGATGAGCGGATGGATGTTTTCCAGTACTTGGGCAATTCTTTCCAGGTTTCGAGCACGATCTTCATGCGCATTTTGCCCTCCACACCTTTGAAGGCGAGGCCCTCTTCGAGCGTGAGCAAAATTTCGCCGATGCCAAACAGGCCGATCACGGCGATGAGAAAATCAAAACCCTTGAGCATCGATTCGAAGCCGAAGGTCAGGCGCAGCCCGCCGGTCATGGGGTCTTGCCCGACTGCCGCCAG
>JANPNJ010000333.1:0-1835 GCA_031427395.1 Burkholderiales bacterium | reverse complement strand
GGTGTTCCACGCGCTTGATGAACGCAATATTGCCGCCATCGCCAAAATCCAGTTGCAGAGCCTGATTGCACGACTGGCGAAACTGGACATGACGCTGGCCGTGTCGGATGCGGCACTCAGTGAAATCGCGCAGGCGGGCTTTGATCCGGTGTATGGCGCGCGGCCACTCAAACGGGCGATTCAGCAGCAGATCGAAAATCCGCTGGCCAAGGCAATTTTGGAAGGCCAATTTGCTGCTGGGGATACGATTGTGGTCGAGGTGAAGGCGGGGGCGTTTTATTTTGGCAAGAGGTGATGTGAGCATTGTTCCTGCAGGCGCACTTGCTTTTGACTCCCGTCGGCCTTAACATGCGTTGCAAATGTAACGCAAGGAGCGTTGATGAAAACCGCAACCATTCCCTCTCTTCGGGTCGATGAGGAATTACGCACTGCCGCACAGGAAGTCTTGGCGGAGGGCGAATCGCTTTCCAGTTTTGTCGTGCAGTCCATACGCGAATCCATACACCGTCGTCAGGCCGTGCAGGCGTTTATTGCCCGTGGCCTGCATTCGCGTGATGAGGCGCGTGTCTCAAACGAATATGTCACCGCACAAAGCGTCATTGCCAAATTGGCAAAAAAACTCGCCGCCGCAAAAAAATCCGCGAAGACACGCAAGTGACGTTTCGGGTTCGCTTTACCCGTGCGGCTGAAACGGACTTGCTGCGGCTGTTTGATTTTGCAATTGAGCAGGCGGATGGCGATTGCTCGCTCGCAGAAAAAGCGCTGGATGCCATCAAGCAAGCAATGGTTCTGCTCGAACATTCCCCATTCTCCTGCCGCAAGGCAGAAACCGACACTCCGTTCATGCGTGAGCTGGTCATTCCCTTTGGCTCGACAGGCTATGTCGCACTTTTTGAAATCGAGGATTCAAAAAAAGTCACGGTGCTTGCCGTGAGGCATCAGCGGGAAGATGACTACCATTGATCTGTGTGCGCATCACGCACGCAGATAGCGTCGGATAACCCGCGTAAAATCCCCCCATGTCCGCCACCGCCTCCACCCTAGACCACTCCTTCCGCGCCGACGCCACCATCATTTCGCTGGTCGGTTTCGCCCACGCCACATCGCATTTTTTTCATTTGATGTTGCCGCCGCTGTTTCCGTTTTTCATGACGGAATTCAATCTCGGCTTTGCCGGCGTCGGCACCTTGATGACGATTTTTTTTGTGGTGTCGGGCTTAGGCCAGGCGGTCGCGGGCATCTGGGTGGATCGATACGGTGCCAGGCGGGTGTTGTTCGTTGGCATCACACTGCTGATTGCCTCGGGTCTGTTGGTATCGGTGGCGGCGGACTTCACCGGGCTGATGATCGCCGCGTTTGTCGCAGGCTGCGGCAACAGTATTTTCCATCCGGCTGATTTTGCGTTGATCAACCGGCGGGTATCGGGTACCAGGCTGGGGCACGCGTTTTCGGTGCATGGCATGTCGGGCAATATCGGCTGGGCGGTGGCGCCGCTGGTGATGCTGGCCACGGCGAGTGCCTTTGGCTGGCGGGCGGCGGGATTGGTGGCAGCGCTGTTTGGCGCGTGTTCACTCGCGTTGCTCTACTGGAAGCGCGATTTGCTCGATTACGAAATCAAACAGGTGGTCGGCGGCACGGGTCTCACCCACGCCCACGCCCATGTGAGTTTCGCGCACATCCTGCGCCAGCCGATGGTGTGGGCGGCGTTCCTGTTTTTTTTCTTCGCCACCTTTGGCTTTGGCGCGCTGCAAAATTTCGCGCCGTCGCTGCTCAACACCGTGTTTAACCTGTCACTCGCCGCCGCCACCTCAGCGCTGTCAATCTATCTCGTCGGC
>JANPNJ010000332.1:0-4024 GCA_031427395.1 Burkholderiales bacterium | reverse complement strand
TTCGTGGCGCGAACCCACCAGATAGGTGATGTTGACCGTCACCGTCGGCTTGGAGGCATCCGGGAACAACAACACCTTCAGGCCATTGGGCAGGCGATATTCGGTGATGCCTTCGACTGATGTTATTTTTTCCGGGACGATGGCCTTGGCGGCGGCAACAGGCTTGGCAGCCGGCTTTGGTGCCGGCTTTGGCGCGGGCTGCGCCTGTAACCCCATGCTGGCAAAAACCGCCACCAGCAATAACAGTCCCGATCGGCGAAGTGCGATGACGAAAAAATTCGCGAGCGACATGATGACCCCTTTGAAATATGGTCACCCATTCTAGCCTGCCAGTTTGTGATGCGGTGTAGCAAAATGTAGGCGCAAACAGGGTATGCGATGAACACCGCTTTTTGGCGGCCGAAATACGCAGGCGGTATGTGAAAAATGAAAAATCGCCTATTGGCGGTCGTTTCCATGGCAAAACATCTGAAAACGCCCGCAAATAGGCGACTTTAATAAATTAAAAATCCTACAAAACCCAGTAATCCCGGCGGGGCCTGCCCCGGCATGCTTAAAGCCGGGGGCCGGGATCCAGCGGTGTCAATGTTATTGGAAATACAAAAGGACTGGATTCCGGCCTCCACCGGAATGACGAAGTTTGTAGATTTTTAGAAGTGCCACAATTTATCCGCGCTGCCGTCGCGCCTCAAACAAACAAACACCGGCGGCCACCGACACATTCAGGCTCTCGACCGCGCCGAACATCGGGATGTTGACGATCTCGTCACAGGTCTCGCGCGTGAGCCGGCGCAAGCCCTCGCCTTCCGCGCCCAGCACCCAGGCGAGCGCGCCATCGAGCTTGGATTGATACAGGCTGCGTTCGCCGGTTTCGTCGGTGCCCAGTATCCAGATATTGCGTTCTTTTAATTCGCGCAGTGTCCGCGCCAGATTGGTGACGGTGATGTAGGGCATGGTTTCGCCCGCACCGCTGGCGACTTTCATCACCGCCGCGGTCAGGCCGACACTGCGATCCTTCGGCGCAATCACGGCATGGGCACCGGCCGCATCGGCCACCCGCAGGCAGGCGCCGAGATTGTGCGGGTCGGTCACGCCATCGAGCACCAGCAACAACGGCGAACCTGCAACGTGTTCCAACACATCATCCACAAACTGCGGCAATTGAAACGGCTTGGCCATTGCCACCACACCCTGATGGCGGGCATTGCCGGTCATGCCGTCAAGTCGTTTGTTGTCCACCGCCAGAATGCGAATGCCCTTTTCTTTGGCCAGCGCCAACAGCTTGTCCAACCGCGCGTCGTGGCGCTCCTCGCGGGCGGCGTTGATGAACAATTCCTCAACCGTGTCGGCGCGCGCCTTGAGTCGTGAGGCAATGGCGTGAAAGCCAAACAGTATCTGGGCTTTCATTTGCTTTTGGATTTGGGTGGCTTGGCCGGGGATTTTTTGCCGCTGCTTTTTTTGGTGGCGGTGCCTTTGCCGCGTTGCTCATCGAGACCGGCCATGGGCGTAGTTGGCGGGTTGGCGCTGGAAACGGTCATGACCACTTTGGAGGTTTTGGCCGCAGGGGCTTCGACCTTCGGCTTGGATGTAACGCCCGCTTTTCCTGCCAACAAAACAGCCGCGACCTTGGGACCTTTGGGTGGCGCATTCGGCGACCATGCCGGCGCGGCAAGCGCCTTGGCTTCCTTGTCGCTGACCGCACGCTTGCCGGTTTCGCCGGCCAACATGAAATCGATCTTGGAGGTTTCAATATCCACCCGCACCACCTTGACACTGACCCGATCCGCCAACTGGAATTTTTTGCGGGTGCGCTCGCCGACAATCTGGTGGCGGTCGGCATCGTATTTGAAATAATCCTGGCCCAGCTCGGAAATATGCACCAAGCCCTCGACGTACACCTCATCCAGCGCCACAAAAATGCCGAAGCTGGTCACCGAGGCAATGGTGCCGGCGAAGGTCTCGCCGATGCGGTCTTGCATGTAGAAACATTTCAGCCACGCCACCACATCGCGGGTGGCGTCATCGGCGCGCCGCTCGGTCATCGAGCATGTTTGGCCAATCACATCCCACGGCTGTCCGGGGTTGTATGTTTCGTTTTGCAATATGGCCTTGATGGCACGATGCACCAACAAATCCGGGTAGCGGCGGATGGGAGACGTGAAGTGGGTGTAGGCGTCATAGGCCAGGCCAAAATGGCCGGCGTTGTCTGGTGAGTACACGGCCTGGCGCAATGAACGCAGCAAAACGGTGTTGAGCAGCGCCTCGTCGGGCCGGCCTTTGATTTTCGCCAGCAATTCGGCGTAATCGCGCGGCTCCGGGTCCTTGCCGCCACCCAGAGACAAGCCGAAATCCTTCAGCATGGCGCGCACCTGGGCGAGCTTGTCCTCGTTGGGGCCCTCATGCACCCGGTAGAGCGAGGCATGTTCGTGGGCAATCAGGAAATTGGCGGTCGATACGTTGGCCGCCAGCATGCACTCCTCGATCAGCTTGTGCGCGTCGTTGCGTTTGGCCGGGACAATTTCGGAAATTTTTCCGTCGTCGGTGAAGCGCATTTCGGTTTCGGCGGATTCAAAATCAATCGCCCCGCGTTTGCGCCGCGCCGCCAGCAACAACTGAAACACGTCATCAAGGTGTTTCAGGTGTGGCAACAGCTTGGGCGCGATGCCGTGGTCTGTTTCGTTCTCGTACAGCGCCTTGGCAACATTGGTGTAGGTCAGGCGCGCGGCGGAATGAAACACCGCCTCAAAAAAATCATACCGCTTGACTTCACCAGTGGAGGAAATTTGCATTTCACACACCAACGCCAGCCGATCCACCGCCGGTTTCAGCGAACACATTTCGTTGGACAGCGCCTCCGGCAGCATGGGGATCACGCGGCGCGGAAAATACACCGAATTGCCGCGCAGCCGTGCCTCGCGGTCGAACGCGTCGCCCGGCTGCACATAGTGGGAAACATCGGCAATCGCCACAAACAATTTGTAGCCCTTGCCCTGCGGCTCGGCGTACACCGCGTCATCAAAATCCCTTGCCGTCTCACCGTCAATGGTGACAAACGCCTGTTTGCGCAAATCGCGGCGGCCTTCACGCTCGGCGGCCGACACGGTCTTGGGCATTTTTTTCTCAAGCGCCAAAATTTCGTCCGACCATTCATACGGCAAATCGTGCTTGCGCAACGCAATCTCGATTTCCATGCCGGGGTCGGCGTAATTGCCCAGCACCTCAACCACACGCGCCACCGGCTCCGAATTTTTTGACGGCTGCGCGACCAGCTCGACCATCACCACCTGGCCGGGCGCGGCACCCATGTCGTGGCCGGGCTCGACCAACAAATCCTGGCTGATGCGTTTGTTCTCCGCCACTACAAACAACACGCCGTGTTCCTCAAACAAACGCCCCACCACCCGTGTGTTTTTATGCTCCAGCACCTCAATGATCGACGCCTCGCGCCGCCCGCGCCGATCCAGCCCCGCCTCGCGCACCAACACCCGATCACCGTCGAGCACCCGCTGCATTTGCTTGGGGCCGAGGAACAAATCATCACTGCCATCATCCGGCACCAAAAAGCCAAAGCCGTCCGGGTGGCCTTGCACACGGCCGGCGATCAAATCCATTTTTTCCGCAAGGCCAATCGCGCCGCGGCGGTTTTTCAGCAATTGGCCGTCGCGCTCCATCGCATTCAGGCGGCGGGCAAAACCATCCATCTCGTTCTCGCCAATTTCCAGCGCCACCGCGATTTCGTCCTCCATCATCGGCACGCCGGTCTGGGTGAGCACGTCGATAATCAACTCACGCGATGGAATCGGGTTTTCGTATTTATCCGCCTCGCGCGCGGCGTGGGGATCGCGGGCGCGGGACGGCGGCAGGGGTGCGGCTGCGTGTTTCGGCGACGCACCGGCAAGCACCGCATGGGCATTGCGTTTTTGTTGGGCTTTGGTTGTTTTTGGTTTGTGTGTGGACAATTGGGAGGCTTTTCGATAAAATTCAGCCTCATTTTACGCACGAAGCCCGTTGTATAGGGGTTTTT
>JANPNJ010000331.1:0-3900 GCA_031427395.1 Burkholderiales bacterium | reverse complement strand
CGATGCCCACCAGCGCAAAAAAAATCCCGTTCGCCGCCAGCGCAAAGGCCACCGGATAACCCAGCAGTAAAAAAATTATCAGCCCGAGAAACATCAAGGGCGCGATGTTGGCGATGAGAAAGGCGCTCACGGCAACGGTGCCTCGGTGGAAAAATCGGCGGCAAAATCAGGCAACAGTCCGCGCAAAATCGCCACTCGTTTTATCAATTCGGAAATGCCCTGCAACAGCAGCAGAAAAAATCCCACCGGCACCAACAGCCGCGCCCACCACAGCGGCAGCCCGCCGGTGTTGCCCGATACTTCGCCGCTCTGATACGCCGCCACAAACACCGGCCACGACAGCCACACGACCAGTGCGGACATGGGCAGCAGAAAAAACACCGTGCCGAAAATATCAATCCACAATTGGCTGCGCCGCGACAGGCGGCTGTACAGAATATCGACCTTGACGTGCTGGTGGTGCAGCAGGGTATAACCCGCGCACAGCAAAAACACCGCCGAAAACAACACCCACTGCAATTCCAGCCAGGCGTTGGAGCTGTCCCCCGCCACATACCGCACCGTCGCATTGCCCGCGCTGACTACGACTGCCGCCAGAATCAGCCAATAAACATGGCGGCCGACAAATTGGTTGAGGCGGTCAATGCCACGGGCAAGGGACAGGAAGTGTGCCGCGATGTTTTCAGTGGAATGCATCTATTGGACCATTGGCGGCGTACCGTGGGGATGGGCGCATTTTGGCACGGCACGGCGCGGGATGATGGTGTGGCCTGTCGCCCGTGCAAGTATTGCCGGGCACGGCTAAACTGGCACAGCATTTTGATTTTGGCATGACGACATTCAGCAGGCGTGGTCTGCATCCCACGCCCCACCCACTTCAACCACCATGACAACGCCATGAAAAAAATCCTCCTCACCCTGCGCGGCTTGGCCTTCCTCATGATTCCCATGCTCACCATCGGTTGCGCCAATGTCGCGCCCACGCAGCGCGGCACGCTTTCCAAACCAGACATGCAGTTTGATTTTGACCGCGCGGGCAGCGCCATTTCGGGTCACACCTACGCCAGCAAGGAGGCGGCGGCGGGAGGCAAGGCGGTGGGTGGCGGTGGCTGTGGTTGTACTTAATATGGGTCACTTCCAAAAACCCCGTCATTCCGGCGCAGGCCGGAATCCAGCCCCTTTGTATCTTCAAGAAAATGGACACCGATGGATCCCGGCTTTCGCCGGGATGACGGAGATTGATGAATTTTTTATGTCAAAGTCTCCTGTTTACGCGCATTTTCAGGCATTTTCGTCCCAAACCCCTTGCTGATATTGGACCTTCACTTTGAATAAACCACCTCAGCCTTCCGCTTTTTCGTCAATGCTCGCAGCGGCACTCGCCTTGCCGATAGTCGCCATTCCCGTGGTGGTGTCGGCGCAAACCGAGACCAGCGCCAGCCTGCTGCCACCTGGTGCGGTCATCGGGCTGCGTGTGCTCAGCTACCGCGAAGACGCGGATCGCATGAAAGTCACGGCACCGGTGCTGTGGTTCAAGACGCCCGTCGGCGAGCATTGGGAATTGGCGGGCAGCGCCACCGTGGACATGGTCAGCGGTGCCTCGCCCGTGCTGGTTTCCAACGGAGGCGGCAAACCGGTGCAGGTCTTGACCGGTGCCTCGATCACTGACCGCCGCAAAGCGGAGGATGCCAGCCTGACCCGCAAGTATGGTGAACAAAATGAAAACACCATCGGCGTGTCGGTTTCCACCTCCAACGAAAAAGACTACGACTCCAAAGCCTATGCGCTGAATGCCACATTCGATTTCAACGAGCGCAACACCACGCTGGCGCTGGGTCTGGGCAAACAACAAGACCGGGTCATGTCGGTGTCCGACCCCACGCTGAATGCGCCGCGCAACGGCAGCGAATTGCTGGTTGGCGTGACCCAGTTGATCGACCGCCGCACCCTGGTGCAATCCAATCTCACCTACACGCGGCTCACGGGTTATTTGAACGAGCCCTACAAGCTGACTTTCTCGCTGTACCGTGATGGCCGCTCGCCGGGAAGTGTCTTTTCGCGCGATCTGCGGCCTGATGTCCGCACCCAGGTGGCGTGGCTCACGCGCGGCAAACGCGCCCTGCCGGAGAGGGGAGCCATTGTGTCGGCCGA
This sequence comes from Burkholderiales bacterium, assembly GCA_031427395.1. Taxonomy (GTDB): domain Bacteria; phylum Pseudomonadota; class Gammaproteobacteria; order Burkholderiales; family Usitatibacteraceae; genus UKL13-2. The sequence continues at coordinate 1,749 of JANPNJ010000331.1, read as the reverse complement.
GTATCGTTATTACCGCGATGATTGGGGCATTCGTTCACACACCTTGAGCGGCAACTGGCTGCAAACCATCAACGACACGTGGCAAGTTGAAGGCGGCTTGCGTTACTACTCGCAGTCGCAGGCTGATTTTTACCGCGCGGAAATCACGCAAAGGCCGGCACCGAGATTGACCTCCAGTGACCAGCGCCTGGCTGCCTATGGCGTGCTGGAGCCGACGCTGAAAGTGATTGTCAAATTAACCGATCAGTTGTCGTTTGACTTGAGCGTCGCCCGCTACATGCAGCGTGGCAATTGGAAACTGGGTGGCGACGGCAGCGCGCATTTTGAGCCGCTGTCGGCGCGTTTGATCAACAGCGGGCTGGTGTACAAGTTCTGATTTTTGATGCCTGATGCCGCGCGTTGATTTTCGTTTTCGTGCGATGGCGTGTGACAACACCATCATGCTCGATGCCGACTCTGCCGGGGTGGCCAACGCAGCCGCGGCGGCAGCCATCGATGAAGTCAATCGCATCGAGGCGAAGTACTCGCGTTACCGCGACGAGAGTGTGGTGTCAATTATCAATCATAAAGCAGGGAGCGGCGTTCCAGCCATAATAGACCCGGAAACCGCGCTGTTGCTTGACTTTGCCAATTCTTGCTACGCGCAAAGTGGTGGATTGTTTGACATCACTTCTGGTGTGTTGCGCCAGGTGTGGAATTTTCGCGCGGCAGCACCACCCTCTGAAGCTGAACTTGCCACAGTGCTGCCGCTGATTGGCTGGAGCCGGGTGGTGCGCACGGCGGATACCGTGATGCTGCCCATCACCGGCATGGAAATCGACTTCGGCGGCTTCGGCAAGGAGTATGCCGCCGACCGTGCGGCGGCGGTGTTGCTCGCCCATGGCATCACGCATGGCTTTGTTGACCTGGGCGGCGATGTGGTGGTCACCGGCCCGCAGGCCGATGGCACGCCGTGGTCGCTCGGCATCCGCCACCCGCGCCAAGCCACTCAAATGCTGGCCACCGTCGATATCGCCAGCGGGGCGGTCGCCACCAGCGGCGATTACGAACGTTATCTGGAGGCCAACGGGCGGCGTTACTCGCATATTCTGCATCCTCAAACCGGCATGTCGGTGCCGGACATGCAGTGTGTGACTGTGTTTGCGCCGAGTTGCCTGTTGGCAGGCAGCATCAGCACCATCGCCATGCTCAAGACCGAAGCCGCAGCCGATGCCTGGCTGCGGGGCATGGCGGCCTCCGGTGTGCGCGCCCTGTCGGTGGCGGTAAAGGGGATTGTGACCCACTATCCATAGTGTCCAGAGGGGGGCACATGCTAGAATCGCCCGGCAGTTTCCCCTCTTTGACCGACATTTTTTTCCGGAAATTTTTCATGTCCAGCGCTTTTCCCACCACCCATTCCCTCGCCAATATCGACCCTGACCTGTGGGCAGTGATTCAGCAGGAAAATAACCGCCAGGAAGCGCACATCGAATTGATCGCCTCCGAAAATTACACCAGCCCGGCGGTGATGCAGGCGCAGGGCTCGCAGCTCACCAACAAATACGCCGAAGGTTATCCCGGCAAGCGTTACTACGGCGGCTGCGAATTTGTTGACGTGGTGGAAACGCTGGCACTCGATCGCGTCAAAAAATTGTTCGGTGCCGACCAACACGGCTGGGCGGCCAACGTGCAACCCAATTCCGGCTCACAGGCCAACCAGGCGGTGTTCATGGCCTGCCTCAAACCGGGCGACACCTTTCTCGGCATGAA
>JANPNJ010000330.1:0-4365 GCA_031427395.1 Burkholderiales bacterium | reverse complement strand
CCGCTTCGAGCCGCTCGGCAATTTGATAGAGCTTCATGTTGCCCGCCTGCTTCGACAGTTTTTCGGCGACACGCTTGATGACAACATTGCGCGGGTCAGACACGGTATAGACCGGATGGCCAAAGCCGATCACCACTTGTTTTTCGGCCACGCGCTTGACAATGTCGGCCTCGGCTTCATCGGCGTTGTCATAACGCGATTGAATGTCAAACGCGGCTTCGTTGGCACCGCCGTGTTTGGGGCCGCGCAGCGCGCCAATGGCGCCGGTGATCGCCGAATACATGTCGGAGCCAGTGCCGGCAATGACGCGTGCGGCGAAGGTGGAGGCGTTGAATTCGTGCTCGGCATAAAGCACGAGTGACGTGTGCATGGCCTTGACCCATTCCTCACTCGGTGGCGTGCCATGCAGCAAATGCAAAAAGTGCCCGCCGATGGAGTCATCATCGGTTTCGACATCGATGCGCTTGCCGTTGACGGCGAAGTGATACCAGTAGAGCAGCATCGAGCCGAAGGACGCCATCAGGCGATCAGCGATGTCACGCGCGCCCATGGCATGGTGGCCGTCTTTTTCCGGCAGCGTGCAGCCGAGTGCCGATGCCCCGGTGCGCAACACATCCATTGGATGCGCGGAGGCGGGCAAACACTCCAGCACTTCCTGCACGGCAAGGGGGATGCCGCGCAGCGATTTCAGCTTGGCCTTGTATGACTTCAATTCGGCGGCGGTCGGCAATTTGGCGTGGACCAGCAGATGGGCGATTTCCTCGAATTCGCAGGTCTCGGCGACATCGAGAATATCGTAGCCGCGATAGTGCAAATCATTGCCGGTGAGGCCGACTGTGCACAGCGCCGTGTTGCCGGCGACAACCCCGGAGAGGGCGACGGATTTTTTGGGTTTGGGTCCGGCGGGGGTGGTGTCAGGAGTGGTTGCAGTGCTCATGTTGTTTTCCGTTTCGTAATTTCAAGGGTGGGCAAAGCCCACCGTTGGTGTTGATGGTGGGCTCTGCCTACCCTACAGCTTTTGCATCAGTTCAATGCGATTGCCGAACGGATCCCAGATTGATCCGCGTAAAAATCCGGCAGGCCCATTATCGACGCGCACTTTCAGGCCATTTTGCTCCGAAAGCCGCACCAGTGCTTGAAAGTTGTCCACACGCAAAGCTGGATGGGCAAGGCTGGACGCGCCAAATTTTTCTTCCTCGCCCAAATGAAAATTGACTTGGCCTGCGGTCAGCCACGCGCCGGTCTGGCGCATGTCGGCGGGCTTGGGCACGCGTGTGAAGCCGAGCACACCGATATAAAAGTCGAGTGCCTTCTCCAATTCGCCGGCGGGAATTGATACCTGCACATGATCGAAGGTGAGGATCATTTTTTCTCCGCATAAAGTTTGTCAAGCGATTGCTCAAACGCGTGATAACCAATGCGCTCGTACAATTCCTCGCGGGTTTGCATGATGTTGATGACATTTTTTTGCGTGCCGTCGCGGCGGATGGCCTCGTACACGGTCTCGGCGGCCTTGTTCATCGCGCGAAACGCCGACAGGGGATACAGCACCATCGCCACCCCAGCGGTTTTTAATTCGTCAGTGGTGAAAAACGGTGTCTTGCCGAATTCGGTGATGTTGGCAAGCACCGGCACGTTGGTCGCCTCAACAAAACGCCGGTAGGTGGGCAAATCGTAGGCGGCTTCCACAAAGATGCCATCGGCACCAGCCTCGGCACACGCCACCGCGCGCGCCAGGGCCTTGTCCACGCCTTCGACTTGGATGGCATCGGTGCGTGCGATCAGAAAAAAATCGGCATCGGTTTTCGCGTCCGCCGCCGCCTTTACCCGATCAACCATTTCTGCCTGCGAGACAATTTCCTTGCCGGGGCGGTGCCCGCAGCGTTTCGCGCCGACCTGATCCTCAATATGGCACGCCGCCGCGCCGAATTTGATGAGTGACTTGACCGTGCGGGCAATGTTGAAGGCCGACGGCCCGAAGCCGGTGTCGATGTCCACCAACAGCGGCACGTCACAAACGTCGGTGATGCGGCGGATGTCGGTCAGCACATCGTCGAGATTGTTGATGCCCAGATCCGGCAAACCGAGGGAGCCCGCCGCCACACCGCCGCCGGACAAATAAATGGCGCGATAACCGGCGCGCTTGGCCAGCAGTGCATGGTTGGCATTGATCGCGCCGATGATTTGCAGCGGCGCTTCGTCTTGGAGGGCTTGGCGGAATTTCGCGCCGGGGGTGGGGTTCATGGGCTTGCTCGATGTGAAGTTGTTATATTGGGATATGGAGCGGCTGTTGGAACCGCCGATGAACGCCGATAAGCGCCGATAAAAACAAAACGCTATTGCCCATGAGCGCTTTCAGACAAAAACATCCGGAAAAGCAGATGAATAAACAAGTTTCATGTTTTTTCTTTGACTTTATCGACGTCCATCGGCGGTTCCCAAAAAATCCCTAAAAAAACGCTGCCACGGCATCATCAGATATTTTAACGCCTGTCACCCGCGCCTTTTGCAGCAGTGCCCAAAAGTAGCGGTAGGTGGCGCGGTCGTGCAATTCGCCCTGGTACTGTATCGGCCCCCAATCCACGACCTGTGCGGCGAGCAGGATATTGGCCGCATCCTCGACCTCGGAGTGGTCCGGCTTCATGGCGTCAACAATCGGCTGGATCTGCGCCGGGTAAATCGACCACATGCGCAAAAAACCAAATTCGTTGCGCGCGCGCGTGGCGTCGGCTTTGACGACTTCGGTGTTTTTCAGGTCAAGACAAACATTGTGCGCGGGCACCACGCCATTGGCCAGCGCAGCGGCGGTCATTTCCGCCTTGGCGCGGGCGATCAAGCGGTGCTCGAATTGGCCGGGCGAGCGCATGGCGGCGGCCGGAATCGCGCCGTGGTGGGCCGAAACAAAATCCATCAGGCCAAAATCGAGCACTTCCACATTCGGCAGCGTGGCCAGTTGTTGCACATCGCGCAGCGCGCCGTGGGTCTCGATCAAAATGTGTATGGGGATGTCGCGGCCGATGTGGTGCGTTGCCGATGTCGCACGCACATACGCAATCATTTCTTGCGCATCCGCGAAGGAGGTGGCCTTGGGTATGGTGAGGTAGCGCAATACTTTTCCCGCGCCGCCGACCAGGATGTCGATGTCGGCACGCCAATGTGGATGCGAAAAATCGTGGATGCGCGCACCGGCCATTTTGTGTTTGTTGGCGTCGCTGTTGAGCAGGCGCACAATCATTTCGGCGTGCGATTTTTCCTGCCCGGCGGGCGCGCCGTCCTCGCAATCACAGGTGATGTCGAAGATTGGCCCCAGCGTATCTTGCAGCGCGAGCGCCTTGCCAATGAGTTTTTCGCTGCCGGCGAAGTGTTCGCAGGTGGCAATCACCGGGAAGGGTTTTTCGCCGGCGAACAGGGCAGTGGAGGGGTGGACTATTGACATGGTGGCCTATCGGAGAGTGTTCAATTTTGGCGCGGCATCAGAACGGTGTAATCCAGTGTCAACACCTTCTGTCCGTCGGTGACACCGGCAAACGCGGTCGAATTCGGATCAATGTTTTTATAACCATCCAGTTGCACGCGCAACGCGCCGACGGAATCATTGACCGGCCATTTCATCAATGGCGTGGACACCGCGTAAATGGTGTCGCCGGCAAAGGTCGGCTGCACATGCGCGCCGCCGTTGATGGCGGCAATGGACAGGGCATTTTCCAGCCCATCAAACGACAGCGCGCGGCAGATGGAAATAATCTGCCCGCCGTAAACCAGCCGTCGGCCAAAGCGCGAATCTTTCATGTGATGCAAATCAAAATGCACCCGCGCGGTGTTTTGGTAGAGCCGTGTTGCCAGGGTGTGGTCGGTCTCGTCGATGGTCATGCCGCCGGGGTGATTGATCGGGGTGTTCAACACCACGTCATCCCAGAATTTCGGGCTGCCGGTGGCATGGGCAATCGCATCCGGCGTATCCGGTGTATATGCGAAATAGGGCGCGGACAAATTTTCCGGGGCAACAAAGGCATCAAAGGCGGGAGGCGGCGCGTCAGTGTGTGGATGGGTGCCGCGCCGGTGCACCATCACCCAGCGCGCCCAGGTCAGCACCAATTCATCACGTTGATTGAACGCGTTCGAGCGCACCGTGACCACGCCGGTCTTGCCACTGGAGTTCGCCTTGAGCCCGATGATTTCACTCTCGGCGCGCAGCGTGTCGCCGACAAACACCGGCTGCATAAACCGGCATTCGGCGTAGCCCAGGTTGGCCACCGCGTTCCAGGAAATATCCGGCACGGTTTTGCCGAAAGCAATATGAAACACCAGAAGATCATCCACTGGCGCGGCAGGATACCCAAGTGACCGCGCAAACGGCTCGCTGCA
>JANPNJ010000329.1:0-13223 GCA_031427395.1 Burkholderiales bacterium | reverse complement strand
CACCAACGCCTACATCGCCATGCAATCCGCGCCCAGTCTGCCGCGCGAAAATTTCACCGCCATGCTGCGCCTCGACCACAACCGCGCGCTCTCGCAGCTCGCCGCCAAGACCGGCAAGCCGGTTGCCGCCATCGAAAAAATAATCGTTTGGGGAAACCACTCGCCGACCATGTATCCCGATTACCGTTTTGCCACCATCGCCGGCGCATCCGCGCCGACCGTGGTCAATGATGACGAGTGGTACAAAAACACTTTCATCCCCACGGTGGGCAAACGCGGCGCGGCGATTATTGAAGCGCGCGGGCTGTCATCGGCCGCCTCCGCCGCCAACGCCGCCATCGACCATGTGCGTGACTGGGTGTTGGGCAGCAACGGCAAGTGGGTGACCATGGGTGTGCCGTCCGACGGCAGCTACGGCATCCCTGATGGGGTGATGTACGGCGTGCCGGTGATTTGTGCCAACGGCAAATACGCGCGTGTCACAGGCTTGGCGATTGATGAGTTTTCACGCGCGAAAATGGATGCGACGCTGAAAGAGCTTGAGGAAGAGCGTGCAGGTGTGGCGCATCTTTTGTAGCGGTTGTGCATGGACAAAAAAAAGCCACCTGCGGGTGGCTTTTTTGGTCATGAAAATAATGCAAAGTCGTTTATTGGCGGGCGTTTTCAGGCAAAAATATCCCAAACACCGCGCCAGTAAACGATTTTTCACTCCGCCGATATTTCGGCGGACGGGGTGCGCGGCTTGGGCAGGGGTGCGGGCATTGGCAATTCTTGCATGGCCGGCAGCGGCGAGATTTTGGCGAGTGCCACCACCAGCACAATACAACCCACGCCGCAGGCGGCGATGGTCGGACGCAGGCCGAGCCATTCGCCCATGATGCCGCCCAAAATTGAGCCCAGCGGCGCGAGTGAGAGCGCCATGAATATCATGGTGGAGGTAACGCGCCCAAGCAGATGATCCGGCGTGGCCGCCTGGCGCAGCGTCAAATAATTGATGAAAAACAGCATGGTGCCGAAATCAAAAATGAACAGGCTGGCACCCATCGCCATATAGGCGTAGTCGTGTTTGGTTATGAACGCCATCACCAGCCACGCCAGCGCGGTCAGCGCAATGCCCGACAACATCACCCGGCCCACGCCAAAACGCGCGTTCAAATGCTGGCAGGTGAACGACGCCAGCAAAAAGCCGACGCCTGCCAGCATGTAAATCGCGCCGATTTTGCCGGCGGACAATCCCAAATCGCGCACCGCAAACAAAATGATGATCGCCAGGTACGCATGGCGCAGCAATTGCCACAGCGCGAGGCCCCACGAAATCGAACGCAGGATCGGGTTGTGCCAGATCATGCGCAAGCCCTCCTTGACATCCCCCCAGATGCTCGCCCATGTCACCTGGCCGGTCTGTTTGGGCGCGTCGCTGTCCTGCGGCTTGATGGCACGCAGCATCCACGCCGAGACAAAAAACGCGACCGCGTCGAGCAGGATCGCAAACGGCGCGGTGAGGGCATGGATCAACGCCCCGGCGATGCCAGGGCCGATCAATTGCGCCGACGAATCCGAAAGTGCGATGCGCGAATTGGCCTCGACCAGGTTTTCGCGCCCGACCCGTTCAGTCATGAACACCTGGTACGCCGCCCAGCCGATGATGCCGCCGAGACCCACCATGAAGGCAACCAGATAAAGAATCGGCATGCCCAAAAACCCGGTCCACGCGGCGATTGGCACCAGCAACAGCATCAGCCCACGGCCCACATCGGCCCACATCACCAGCGGCAATTTGCGTGACCGATCCACCAGCACGCCGGTGAAAATGCCGAACAGCGTATAGGGCAACACCCCCATCATGGTGAGCAAGCCCATCTCCGTTGGCCCCGCATTCAGCAGCAGCGCGGCAGTCAGTGGCAACGCGAGAAATGTGATCTGCCCGCCAAAGTGGGTGATGGTGAGCGAAACCCACAACACCCGGAAATCATGGTGGCGCCAGAGGGTGCCGAAATATTTGTCAAAGCGGTGCGGGGTGGGGCTGGACTGGATGCTCATTGGGGTGATTTTAATCGACAAACACGGAACCGCCGATGGACGCCGATAAAAACGGATTAGCGCACCCACGTAAATTCAAAATTCCGTCATTCCCGCGCAGGCGGGAATCCAGTTTCCGCGAACTTGGATTCCCGCCTGCGCGGGAATGACGGCGGTATATGGAGTTGATGTTGCCTTGGTTTCATCGGCGTTTATCGGCGGTTCCAAGGCGGTTTACGCTAAAGTGTCACCATGACCCCCGACACCCCATCACCGCAAGCGTGGCTTGCCTATTGCCGCGCCGGATTTGAGCGTGACCTGGGTGAGGAACTGCAGGCGCGATTTCATTGCGCGGCAAACAACACCAAGGACAACAGCGGCTTCGTGATTGCCCCTGGTGCGCGTTTGAAGGCGCTGGGTGAAACAGCGGTGGCGACATTGACGTTTGCGCGCCAACTGGTGCTCACGCATACCGAGCCGGTGGTGTTGACCGGCAACGACCGGGTCAATCCGCTGCTGGCAAAGCTGCTCGAATTCCTCACCTTCAACCACATCCTGTCAGTCACCGACTGTTGGGTGGAATATCCCGACACCAACGACGGCAAGGCATTGTCACGTGCGGCAAAAGCCATTGAGCCGAGGCTGCGCGAGGCGCTCACCTCACAAAACAAAATCGCCGGCCACGCCAAACACCGCGCCCATGTTTTTATCACCCCGGACAAACAGGCGTGGGTCGGGGTGGCGGACATGTCGATGTCACAACCTGATCCACTCGGCATTCCGCGCATCCGCATGCCGCACGACGCCCCGTCACGTTCCACACTCAAGCTCGCCGAGGCGTTCCAGGTTTTTCTCGGCGACAACATCGACGACACCCTGCAGCCGGACATGCGCGCGGTTGACCTGGGCGCGGCACCCGGCGGCTGGACATGGCAACTGATGCGGCGCGGCATTCGTGTCACCGCCGTTGACAACGCTGACCTCAAGGGCGACCTGGTGGACAACGCCATGGTAAAACACCTGCGCATGGACGGCTTCAAGTATTCACCACACGTGTCGGTGGATTGGATGGTCTGCGACATGGTCGAGTCACCCTCGCGCATCGCCAGGCTGGTGGCAACATGGCTGGTGAATGACTGGGCGCGCTACATTATTTTCAATCTGAAATTGCCGATGAAAAAGCGCCATGCCGAAATGCTGCGCTGTCACGACATGATCGCGGCGGCCTGTGACGAGGCCGGCAAGCCGCTGGTGCTGCAAATCAAACAGCTCTACCACGACCGCGAGGAAGTCACCGGTTTTGCCACCCTCGCCACCCGGCGCTCAAAGTTTGCGCACAACCGCATCGACTCGGGGCGAACCACGGCAACCAAAGCCGTGGCAAACAAAACCGCATCGAGTGAGGCCAGGCCGGCGGCCAAGCGAAAATCCGCAGCGGCTTCAACTTCGCCTTGGTCAGTGGCACCGCCACCAAAACAAAAGCGCAAAAGGTAGAACAGGTGGAACCGGCAGCTTGGGCGCTGCCTGCGATCCCAATCAACGCTGGAAATTGATTTCCGTGTCGAACGTGCGGCCATCCGCACCGGGATTGAATTTCCACCTCTGCAACGCCAATTGCACTTCACGGTCAAATATCCGGACCGGTCGCGCTGAAATAATGATGACCCCGGTGACATCACCTAGTGCATTGATATTCATTCGTGCGCGCACCGTGCCACTTTCCACATTCTGGCGGACTGCCTCGCGCGGGAAGCTGGGTTGTTCGCGGCTGACAACGGTCACCGCGACCTCCGCTGCGGGCCGTGGAGCAGGTGCGGCAACAACCGGCGCGGGTGCCGCCACCACCGCCGGTTGTGTTGGCGCGGCGGGCGCGACGAGTGCCTCAGTAGGTTCGGTTTGGCTTGGCTTGGCGGGTTCGGTGGCGGCGATTTTGGCTGATTCGGTTTTGAAGGCAGGGTCTGGTTTTGCGGCTGCACGAATCGTCTTGAGATCACCCACGTAATCCACCGTCTTGCGCGGCACAAAAAAATCCGGTTGCGTTTCCTGTTTGGTCTGCACCGCCTTGAGCCGTTCTTCGGTGGTGACCGAGCGTTCATTTTTGCCGCACGCGGCCAGCAACGCGGCTGCGGCGATTGCTGGTGCAAGGACGACCAATTTTCTGCCGGAAGGAAAGGTAAAAGAGAAGATGGACATGGCGTTGGGGTTTGCCTGGGCAAAGGGGATCAAAGAGGAGGTGATTTTACTGCGGACGGGCGACAACGGTGTAAAGGGCGAATAAATTGGTGGCAAGGTCGTTGACCACTTCCCCTTTGTCGTTTTTGTCCCAATTGACCGCGCTGCCCATGCGGCGGATGAAATCGTGGTCTTCCGTGTCGAATGCCAGCACGGTGAGGCCGGCTTTGGTGAATTGCTCCCGGGAAAACGGTGAACGCGCGTCGGCTTGTGGCAAAAATGGCTTGTCTGCGGCGGCTTGTTTGGGCGCGAGGTTGTATATCACCAGCAAGCCGCCCGGAGCCAGTGACTGGTGGATGGTCTTTAAAAACATCTCGTCGGTCACACCCAAATCAATCAATTGATTCCTGTTGGCGCGGCGTTCCGGCTTTAGATAGCCGCGTTTCAGGGTGTTTTTTGATAGGATCAACTGGTATGGGCCGCCGCGCGCCACGGCCTGGACGATTGGGTTGTCGCGTGGCCATTTGCCATGGACGAGCGTCACCGTGCCCGGCGCGCCCCGGTAAACACCCGCAGCCGGCAAAACCGCGCCCTGGTCACTGGGTTGGCTGTATAGCGCGCTCAAATAGGTATCGGGATCCACGCCCAGAACGTGTGCGCCAATACTTGCCATCAGCCGCAAATGGCCGATGGCGCCATATCCAAAATCGAGCACACGCCTTCCCTTCACTTCATTCATGCCGTGTGCCGCCGCCAGATCCAGCGCCCGCACATAGGCAAGCGGCGTGCCATATTTGGTGTGGTAGTAGCGGTATTCATCGAGCTCAATGGTGGTGAGTTTTTTGCGGCGCTCGTCTTTCAACAATGCCGCCTCGGCCGCCGAAAAAAATTCACGGGTGTTGTCATCGCGGTACGCGGTGCGGGTGGCGACCGCGGGCAGGGTGGCGGTCGCACGCAAAAATTGTTTTGCCATATCCGATGTTGCCAGCGGCAGCAGCGCGTTGGCTTCGTTTTCCAATTGCGTCAGTGCGGTGCTGCGGGAAACTGCGGCAGGCTGAGGCGCGGTCATGGCCGGACGGGAAGGGAGGGTGGTTGGGGGTGTCTGGGTCGTGCAGGCAGCCAGCAACAGGGTGACAAGAGTGAATGTCAGACACGCCGCAGTGAAGCGGCATGGTGTGTGATGGGTTTGCATGGTGAGATTTTAGTTGATTGACAGCCAAAATCTGGCCAGTCACTTTCCATGCACGGGGGTGCCCCACGGCTAATCCGCTTCCGGCTCGACTATGGTGAAGCCCTTTGAACGCAACTGTGCCAAATAACCGTCTGCCGCAACCAGGCGGGCGATGGGCAGCACCGCGAGGGTGACGGCATTTTTGGCGAGGGCGGCTTCGGCGGTGGCAAGCCAGTGCATTTCCATTTTCACCGGAATGTTTTGTGCCCCCAGGGTCTGGGCGAAGGTGGTGTTCATCATCGCCATTTGGCAGGCTTCGCGCTGGTCGGTTGGTGGCAGGCGGCGGAGTTTGTCCACATCGCCCACCGCCCAGGCGTTGGCGCGGGCGCGCATGGCATCCAGATCAGTTTCGATGCGCTCGATGGTCTTGGCAAAACATTCCAGATCCGCCAGCCGGTTGGCACGGAAATCCTTGAGCGCGGCACGCGCGTTGGTGATGGCCGGTTCCAGTTTGACGTTGGTGATTTTCACGCGGTGTTTTTTGGCGGCATCGGTGACGACAGTCCAAACCGGGCTCACGTTGGTCATGCCGGATTTTTTGATCGCCTGCGAATACAAGTGGAGTGCGGCGAATATCGGCCGCCAGCGTTCAATGTCCTTTGACTCATCATCGGTGTTGTATTCGTCAATGTATTTGTCACGCAGCCGCAGCCAGCGTGCGTACAGGTCTGCCGGGATGATGTCCTTGAGCAGGGCGTTGTCGGGATTTTTGCGCGCCTCCAGCGCCGAGGGCAGCATGGTCAACGCGGTGAAGTAGCCGATTTGTTTGGCCGACACTGACACCGATGGCGTCGACAAAATTTCCTGTGATTGCGCCACCACGGTGCGGATTCCCTTGGCGCGCCAGCGCATTTTCTGCATCACCGGTGCCTGGCTGCCGACTATCCACAACACATTGTTGCCCTTGGACACTTTCCACATGCCGGGGCCCGGTTGTTCGCCTACCACCATCAGCACTTCCGGGCCGTCGGCAGGCGGGGTTGGTGGGGATGCAGTATTTGCTTTGATCGGGGATGAGGCAAAGGCAACAGCAAGCATAACGGCAGCAACAATGGCAGGGAACATGGCGATCGATCCGATTGGGGCAGACGAGCCGTTGACCATCGGGTTAACGAATGGTTCCGTCACGCCCCTACGGTTGTTGCCACCTCACGCCGCCTGGGCAATCAACTCCCGCAGCACATACGGCAATATTCCGCCGTGCAGGTAATAGTCCACTTCAATTGGGGTGTCGATGCGCAGCAACAGCGTGGTCGAGTGTGTGCTGCCGTCCTTGCGGGTGATGTGCAGCGTCACGTCCATTTGCGGCTTGATGCCGTTCTCGATGCCGCTGATGTCGAAGGTTTCGTCGCCCTTCAAGCCGAGTGAGTCCACCGACTCGCCGTTTTTGAATTGACACGCCAGCACGCCCATGCCGATCAGGTTGGAGCGGTGGATGCGTTCGAAACTTTTGGCGATCACCGCTTTGACACCGAGCAACTGCGTGCCCTTGGCCGCCCAATCGCGTGAAGAGCCCGTGCCGTATTCCTCGCCGCCGAAAATGACGGTGGGGGTGCCGGCGGCGACGTATTGCATGGCGGCATCGTAGATCGACATTTGTTCCCCGCCCGGCTGCATGAGTGTCAAGCCGCCTTCAACGCGTGACTTGTCGGCATTCAGCGGCAGCATCAGATTTTTGATGCGCACGTTGGCGAAGGTGCCGCGCATCATCACTTCGTGGTTGCCGCGCCGGGCGCCGTAGCTGTTGAAATCGGGTTTCATTACTTTGTTGCTGATCAGGTATTTGCCGGCGGGGGAGGTGTCCTTGATGGAGCCTGCGGGCGAAATATGATCGGTGGTGACGGAGTCGCCGAAAATTCCCAGTGCATGCGCGCCCTTCACATCTTTGGCCACGCCTGCGCTCATGCCGAAATCGTCGCCGAAAAACGGCGGCTCGGCGATGTAGGTGGAGGTCGGCCAATCGTACACCTGGCCGGTGACACCTTTGATGTTTTGCCACAGCGGATTGTCCGCGCCGAGATTCGAGTACAGGCGCTGGAAAGTGGCCGGGTCTTTGGCGAAATTCATCAAGGCGGCAATTTCGTGCGAGGTCGGCCAGATGTCTTTCAAAAACACTGGTCCATCGGTGCCCTGGCCCACCGGCTCGGTTTCCAAATCCTTCAACACCGTGCCGGCGATGGCATAGGCCACCACCAGCGGCGGGGACGCCAGAAAATTGGCGCGGATGTTGGCGTGGATGCGCGCTTCAAAATTGCGGTTGCCCGAGAGCACGGCGGCGGCCACCAAATCGTTGCTGACAATGGCGTCGTTGAACGCCTGGGTCAAATCACCGGCATTGCCGATGCAGGTGGTGCAGCCGTAGCCGGCCAGATAAAAGCCGAGCTTTTCCAGATACGGCAGCAGCCCCGCCTTGGTCAAATAATCGGTGACCACACGCGAGCCGGGTGCCAGTGAGGTCTTGATGTGCGGGGCGACGGTCAAGCCTTTTTCCACGGCTTTTTTGGCGAGCAATCCCGCCGCCAGCAACACACCGGGGTTCGAGGTGTTGGTGCAGGAGGTGATGGCGGCGATCAACACATCGCCCGAGCCAATGGCCACGCCATCTTTGGTGTCAAAGCGTTTGGGCAGGTCATCTGCGGATTTCGCAAAACCACTGTCTGCAACCGGCTTGGAAAAGAGCGACGCGAATTGCGACTTCATGTTGCCAAGCTCGATTCTGTCCTGTGGGCGCTTGGGTCCTGCCAGCGAAGCGCGCACCGAATCCAGATCAAGCGCCAGCGTGGTCGAGTATTGGCAATCTCCTTGCATCGGCACGCCGTACAGGCCCTGCGCCTTGAAGTAGGCGGTGAAGGCGTCGATTTCATCAGCGGTGCGACCGGTGGATTGCAGATACTCCACAGTGGTGTCGTCCACCGGAAAAAATCCCATGGTGGCACCGTACTCGGGTGCCATGTTGGCGATGGTGGCGCGATCCGGCAGGGCGAGGGAGCGGGTGCCTTCACCAAAAAACTCCACAAACTTGCCGACCACTTTTGCCTTGCGCAACATTTCCGTCACGGTCAGCACCAGGTCGGTGGCCGTCACGCCTTCGCGCAATTTGCCGGTGAGGTTGACGCCGACCACATCGGGTGTGAGGAAATACACCGGCTGGCCGAGCATGCCTGCCTCAGCCTCAATGCCGCCGACACCCCAGCCGACCACCCCGATGCCGTTGATCATGGTGGTGTGCGAATCGGTGCCGACCAGGGTGTCCGGGTAATACAGACCGTCCTTGTGGTGAACGCCGCGCGCCAGGTATTCGAGATTGACCTGATGCACAATGCCGACGCCCGGTGGCACCACCTTGAAGGTGTCGAACGCCTGCATCCCCCATTTCATGAATTGATAACGCTCGACGTTGCGCTGGAATTCGAGTTTCATGTTCAAGTCCAGCGAATCCGCCGTGCCGTAATGGTCAACCTGTACCGAGTGATCCACCACCAGATCCACCGGCACCAAGGGTTCGATCACTTTCGGATTGATGCCCATTTTGCTGACCACCCCGCGCATGGCGGCCAGATCGGCGAGCAGCGGAATGCCGGTGAAATCCTGCAACACCACCCGCGCGACGATGAAGGGAATTTCATTCGCTCGCGCGTCATTGGGCTGCCAGTTGGCGAGCTGTTTGACGTGTTCTTCCGTGACCTTTTTGCCGTCCACATTGCGCAACACCGCTTCTAACACAATGCGAATCGACACCGGCAGTTTGGCCACGTTGGGGTAAGTCTTGGCGAGCTCGGGGAGGGAGTAGAACTGCCCGGTTTTGCCGGAGGACAGTTTGAAAGATTGCAGGGTGTTGTGTGTGTTGTGGGGCATGGTGATTCCTTTTGGAAAATGCGAAAACAAGTGTGCAGGATGTCAGTCCTTGGTATTGCGTTTAAGTTGTTCAATATCGTTCAAATCCTGCAATCTGCCAAAGGCTTTTTTATTGGTGCGCAAATCAGCCAGCGAGATGACGTTGATTTCCATTTCATCCAGCGTCAGCCGACGACGCCTCTCAAACGCAGGATCGAATTCAACGCCGCTGACGGATGTCAACAAATCCAGCCGAACCGGCGGCACGCCCATCTGAAAAACAGTATCCGGCTCGGTGAATTCCTCGGCTGTCACATCCTTGGTCGGGAAGCCGAACTCTTCAAGCAATGCAAACAATTTTTTGGATGTGGCGGTGTCCCGCCTGACCCAAATATCCAAGTCCACCGTTGCCCGTGTGTAACCATACAACCCGACCGCGTACCCGCCGACCAGCATGTAATCAATTTGTTTTTGTTCCAACAACCGCAAGAACTCTTTGAAGTCTGGGGGGAGAGTCGTAGCCATATAACACCTTCCTTTGTACCTCAATGCCAGCCAGGCGTTCATCCGGTGTTTTTGTCAGCCAGTAATCAACCCAATCATCAGGCTCACCCTGTTTGACAATGCGAAGTTTGGTGCGATCCAGTTTTGGAATATCCATGGCGTCAGCTCGGTTATGGGCTGGGATCAATGATTTTAAGCCCTTTGAAATAATCACGGTGGAATCCTGCATCGCGTGTGATGAGCGCACCTGCCTGCATGAGTGCGTGTGAGCCAATCAGGAAGTCGGAAATCAATCGCTCACGGCCGCCGCCGCGCTCGCGGTAGCGGCGTTGCATCAGCCCCGCGCGAATCGCCGCTTGTTCGTTGATCGCAACAAAACGAATGCCAAATTCGCCAATGGCTTCCAGCGCGCTTTCGACCGGGTCGGTAAAAGCACAAATCTCCGCCAGCACGGCTTCGCAAATGATGACTTCATCCGCTTCGCCCGCCGCCGCCAGCGCGGCGGCGGAAGAGTCGGCGAATATTGGATCATTGCTGATGACATCCAGCAAAACGGAGGAATCGACCGCGATCATGGTGCGGGATAGCCTGCATATTTCACGGGTCGGCCCGGTTTACATACGTTTTTCATTCTTGGCAACCTATCATTTCTGCGAATCCAAACTGTACTTCGTAAGGTTGATGGCCTACGCACTCGATAGCGGGCGGCTGAGCGGCGCTTTTCCGCTCTCTTCCCACGTAATATCTCGATATTACTCGGTCAGTCGAGCGAAAAATCACTCGCTCATCCACCCACTCTCGAGTGCGTCCCCGTGAAATATGCAGGCTAGGGTTTGACCGGATCGCCCGGCGCACGACCGCGCAGCTCACGCATCACGTCATCGGTGGTCATGCCGTCCGGCAATTTGGCGCAGCCACGCAGTTTCGCAATCGCTGCGGAAACATCTTTGCGCAGAATGATGCGGCCGCGCTCGATTTGCACAATCAACTTGGTGCCTTTGGCCAAGCCCAAGGCATCGCGCGCTTCCTTGGGTAAAGTAATTTGCCCACGTTCGGCAACAGTGGCTTCCATTTGGCGCTCCTGAAGGTTAGGACAAATATTCTGCACCCAATTTAATTCGGACGCAATAAGTATGAATATTTATTGCGTACTAATTTTTGCAGAATATTGTCTCTTGACCTATAAAAAATTACCTTATAAATCATTCTGTTGCGGTCAAATAACCAGCATATCCACAAATTCATTAACCGGCATGGCATCAAGTTTTTTGCTGTCGGTACACAAATCCCAGATGGCGGCGCGCTGTTTTTCGGCGAACACCCGCGCCAGGTTGGTTTTGAATTTCGCCATCAGCACCGGCATGCCTTCCTTGCGGCGGCGCTGGTGGCCGATGGGGTATTCGACTTCGATTTCCTTCAACTTTTTGCCGTCGTTGAATTCGACCGTGAGCGCGTTGGCGATCGAGCGTTTGGCCGGGTCGTGGTAGTCCCTGGTGAATTGCGGGTTTTCCACACAAACAATTTTGTCGCGCAGTTTGTCGATGCGTGCATCACTGGCGATGTCATCCTCGTAATCGCTGGCCGTGAGGCGGCCAAAAATAATCGGCACCGCCACCATGTACTGCACGCAGTGGTCGCGGTCGGCAGGGTTGTTAAGCGGACCTTTTTTGTCGATGATGCGAATACACGCCTCGTGGGTGCGGATGGTGATTCTTTTGATGTCCTCGGGTTTTTTGCCGAGCCTGGCCATTTCCTTGTGGATGGTCATGGCCGCTTCCACTGCGGTCTGCGAGTGAAACTCAGCCGGGAAGGAAATCTTGAACAGCACGTTTTCCATCACATAGCTGCCATAGGGGCGCTGGAATTTGAAGGCGTTGCCCTTGAACAACACGTCGTAAAAGCCCCAGGTCTTGGCGGTGAGCACCGAGGGATAACCCATCTCACCGGTCTTGGCGATCAAGGCGAGGCGCACCGCGCGTGAGGTTGCGTCCCCAGCCGCCCACGATTTGCGCGAGCCGGTGTTGGGCGAATGGCGGTAGGTGCGCAGTGATTGGCCATCCACAAACGCGAGTGACACCGCGTTGAGGATTTCGTCTTTCGACAAACCCATCATCTCGGCCACCACGGCGGTGGAGGCGAGCTTCACCAGCACCACATGGTCAAGGCCGACTTTGTTGAACGAATTTTCCAGGGCGAAGCAGCCTTGGATCTCGTGCGCCTTGATCATCGCCGTCAATACGTCATGCACGGTCATGGGTTTTTTGCCGGCGGTGACGGCATTGCGCGAAAGCCAATCGGCCGTCGCCAAAATGCCACCGAGATTGTCGGAGGGATGGCCCCACTCCGCGGCGAGCCAGGTGTCGTTGAAATCGAGCCAGCGGATCATCGCGCCGATGTCAAACGCGGCTTTCACCGGATCGAGCTGGAACTGCGTGCCCGGCACCTTCGCGCCATTGGGCACCACCGTGCCCTGCACCACGGGGCCCAGCATCTTGCGGCAGGCGGGGTATTCGAGCGCCTCAAAGCCGCAGCCGAGGGTGTCGAGCAGGCAGTAGCGCGCGGTATCGTAGGCAGACTTTGATTTGATTTTGTATTTTGAAACGTAGTCAACGATGTCAACGAGAACTTTGTCGGGTTTGGGGCGGACGTTGGAGATGTGTGCGGACATGATTGATTGGTGGTGGGTAAATGAGAGGGTGGAAAACCGCAAATTTTCAGTTGCGATCTTTGAGGGGAACAAACTTCAAATCATCGGGCCCGATGTAATTGGCACTCGGGCGGATGATTTTGCCGTCTTGCCGCTGCTCGATCACATGCGCAGCCCAGCCGGAGGTGCGGCTGATGATGAAGAGTGGGGTGAACATGGCGGTGGGCACACCCATCATGTGATACGAGACGGCGGAGAACCAGTCGAGATTGGGGAACATTTTTTTCTCGCGCCACATCACCGCTTCGAGCCGCTCGGCAATTTGATAGAGCTTCATGTTGCCCGCCTCTTTGGAAAGCCGTTCGGCAACACGCTTGATGACCACATTGCGCGGGTCGGACACGGTGTAGACCGGATGGCCAAAGCCGATGACAACTTGCTTTTCAGATACGCGTTTCACGATATCGGCTTCGGCTTCTTCCGGATTTTGGTAGCGCGATTGAATGTCAAACGCCGCTTCGTTGGCACCGCCGTGCTTTGGCCCGCGCAATGCGCCGATGCCGCCGGTGATGGCGGAATACATGTCTGAGCCGGTGCCGGCGATTACGCGCGCGGCAAAGGTGGACGCATTGAATTCGTGTTCGGCATAGAGCACGAGCGACGTGTGCATGGAACGCACCCAAAGGTCAGATGGCCTTTTTCCATGGAGCAGATGCAGGAAATGCCCGCCGATGGAATCGTCGTCGGTTTCTACGTCAATGCGTTTGCCGTTTACAGCGAAGTGATACCAATAGAGCAGCATCGAGCCGAACGAGG
>JANPNJ010000328.1:0-8841 GCA_031427395.1 Burkholderiales bacterium | reverse complement strand
GCCATCAGGACGGTGGGTTCGGCGCGTTTCCTGGCATAACGCCGCAACACGGCTTCATCACCGATGCCGGACAGCATGCTTCGCGCAGCCAGCACCGCGCACAGACATTGTGCATCACCAAAACCCAGATTCATGCCCTGGCCTGCCAGCGGGTGGAGGGCGTGGGCGGCATCACCCATCAGCGCGAAGCCCGGCTGCACCCATTGGCAAGCAAGAATGCGCTTGAGCGTGAAGGCCTCCCGCACGCTGCAAAGGGAAAGTTTGCCCAGCGCATGGCCACCGGCAGAAGCCACCTCCATCGCAAATGCCGCATCATCCAGCGACTGCAACCGCGCCGCCTCATTGTGCGTGACCGACCACACGATCGAAACCTGCTTGTCCGGCAGCGGCAACCAGGCCAGCACAGCGTGGCGGTGGAACCACTGCCGGGCCACATGGCCGTGTGGTTTTTCGCTGCGGAAATTGGCCACCAGCGCGCTGCTGGCGTAGTCTTTTTCAATCACATCGAAACCAGCCAGCCGCCGCGTTGCCGAGGCGCGCCCGTCGGCACCGATCAACAGATGCGCGTCGAGCACCTTTCCTGATTTCAACGTGATGTGGCGTGTGGGTTGCTTTTCATCAACAGCGGAAAGTGCGTCGACACCATCCTGCTCCATGACGGCAACATTGCTCTCTGCCAAGGCAGACAGCAACGCCACTATCAGGGTTTGATGTTCAACCATGTGCGCCAGCGGTGTGCCCTGGCTTAAGTTGATTGCGGGCGTATCCACATTGGCATCGGCTGCCGAATAAATTTGCATGGCGTCTATCGGGGCAAGCCGTGCTGCGGGAATTTTTTGCCACACGCCCAGGCTGCTTAAAAATCCAACGGATTGCGGCGACAGCGCATACACCCGATGATCCCATTGCCCGGTCGGTATCACACCCACAGCATGGCGCTCGATGAGCGTCACCTCCACATGCGGCAGGCGCGAGGCCGCCAGTGCAAAGGCCAGACCCACGGGGCCGCCTCCTGCCACCACCAATTGTTGTCGATTTGCCCTCATGCCCACCTCAGCCGCGCGCACCATACAACATGCGTTGTGCCAGCATGCGCCTGGCAAACGGCAGCATATCGACTGCGGCGAGCGCCAGCCCGCGCGGCACTCTGAGGGTGGCCACATCCGGCAAAAACACACTGGCCAGCAAATCGGTGAAGCCGACACCACGCAGCACATCCGGCGCCCGTATCCGGCTGTAAGCCCTGAGCGCGTCATCCACAGGCTGTTGACTGAGCAAACCCGCCAGTGTCTCGGCATCACGCAACCCCAGATTGAATCCCTGTCCCGCGACCGGGTGCATGGCCTGCGCGGCGTTGCCGATGATGACCGTGCTGCCGCTGACACGGGTGTTGGTTTGGCGCAGCCGCAGTGGATAGGCGCGGCGATGGGCAAGAGAGACAAAGCGCCCGGCGCGCGTCCCGAAATGGGTCTGGAATTGTTGGCGCACGTCGTCCTCCCCCTGCGCCATCAGCATTTGGATGCGCGCATGCGACGCCACCCAGACCATCGAGTAGGTGGATTCATTGTGATCGGGCAACAACGCCAACGGGCCCTCCGGCGTGAAGCGCTCATAGGCGGTGTGCCGGTGTGCCCGGTCACATGCCAGCGTGGCCAGCATGGCAGACTGGCCATAATCTTTTTCGTCCACCCTGACATCCGCCAGTTTGTCGAGATTGGCACCGCCGTCGGCCAACACCACTGCCTCCGCCCCGGCAAATTGTGTTGCGCCACCCGCCGTGCCCATTGTGTATTCCACGCCGTCTGAGCGAATGGCCGATACACGCGCACCGAACGTCACCTTGACCCCAGCTGTGGCGAGCGCGGCATCGAGTGCGGCCTGCAATGCCGCATAGCCCACCACATAGCCGAGCGCGGGCACCTGTGCGTCTTCGCGCGACAGTCTCACGCGGCCAAAGCCGCCTTGCTGCGAGGTGTGAATGGTGTGGATTTCCGCAGGTGACACCAATCCATCCCACGCACCCGCGCGCGCCAGCACAATGCGGCTGCCGTGTGACAACGCCAGACTGCGGGTTTCAGTCGATGCGCCCTCGCGGGCATCGATCAGCGTGACTGGCAGCCCACGCGCCGCCGCCAGCAGGGCGAAGGTCGCCCCCACCGGACCCGCGCCGACCACCACGATGCCCGCTTCAGGCATGGGCGGCAGCGGTCAGTGCTTCGACATCCTTGACCGACTTCGGGCAGCTTGCGGTCAGGTTTTCATGCCCTGCCTGGGTCACCAGAATATCGTCCTCGATGCGCACGCCAATATCCCAGAATGCCTTGGGCACATTGTCGGCCGGACGGATGTAGAGGCCGGGCTCCACTGTCAGCACCATGCCGGGCTGCATGGATACCCATTTGCCATCCGCTTTTTTGTAGTTGCCGGCATCGTGAACATCGAGGCCCAGCCAGTGGCCGGCGCGGTGCATGTAAAACTGCTTGTAAGCCTCGGTCCCGATCACACTGTCGAGCGAGCCTTTGCAGAGTTTCAAATCTATCAGACCCTGCGCCAGCACCTTGATGGCGACCTCGTGGTATTTGCCGAACGCATTGCCCGGCTTCACCGCTTTGATACACGCCAGTTGCGCCGCCAGCACCAGCTCGTACACATCGCGCTGCGCCGCCGAAAATTTGCCCGCCACCGGGAACGTGCGGGTGATGTCGGCGGCGTAGCTTTCCAGCTCGCAGCCTGCGTCGATCAGCAGCAAATCGCCTTTTTTGATCGCGGCGGTGTTCTCGCGGTAATGCAGCACACAGGCATTGCCGCCGGCGGCGACAATGGAGCCGTAGGCCGGATGGCGCGCGCCGTTTTTGACAAACTCGTGCAGCAGCTCGGCTTCGATCTGATACTCGAACATGCCCACCTTCGCCACCCGCATGGCGCGGGCGTGGGCGGCGGAAGAGATTTTGCCGGCACGGCGCATGATGGCAATTTCCGTGTCGTCCTTGATGAGCCGCTGAACATCAATGTCACGGCGCACATCGTGGATTTCGGCGGGCGCGGCAACGCCCAGGCGGATTTTGGCGCGCACCGCATTGAGCCAGCCGGCGATGCGTGCATCCCATTCTGCATCCACCCCGACGGGCGTGTGGATCACCGCCTGGTTGCCCATCAAATCAGGAATCATTTTGTCGAGTTCGGCTATCGAATAGGCCTCGTCAACCTGGAAAATTTCCCTGGCCATGGTCGGGCCAAAACGAAAACCGTCCCAGATTTCGCGCTCAATATTCTTGTCGCGGCAAAACAAAATGTGCCGGGGCTTTTTGCCGAGGGTGATGGCCAGCACCGCCTCGGGTTCACGAAAGCCGGTGAGGTAATAAAAATAGCTGTCCCAGCGATAGTCATAGTGGGCGTCGGCGTTGCGGGTGGCTTCCGCCGCGGTCGGCAGCAACATCAAGCCCTCGCCCAGCGTCTTGGCCAATTGCCTGCGGCGTTTGAGGTGCGGGGCAATATTGGGCACAACCACGGGCAGCGGCAGCGTTTCACGTTTCATCGGGAACCTTTCGTTTCGGTGGATGGCATCATTTTATCCCGTAGCCGCGCGTCCAGCTCGGCCAAGTGCGCGGGCGTGCCGATGTTTTCCCACAGCCCGCCGTAATACTCCGCGCCGATGCGTCCGGCGGCGACAAAGGTGTCCGCCCACGGAAACAGGCGCGCCTTCTCGTTTGGCGGCAGGCCGTTGAACAATTTTGGCTGCCAGCAGGAAATATTGGCGTAATTGAAACGCGTGCCCACACGATTTGCCCGGCCGTTGCGGATGGCGAAATCACCGACCGGATGAAAGTCGGGATTGTTGGTCAAGACAAAGTGGCCGTCGATTTCCCCACGGGCAATGGCGGCGAGCGGCGCGGCCAATATGGCGTAATCAAAATCGGTGACGCTGTCACCGCTGACGGTGACAAAGGGGTCATTGCCCAGCATGGCAAGCGCGTTGACAATGCCGCCACGGGTTTCGAGGGCATCAAATTCACCCTCACCTTCGATGGAATAGGCAATCGACACGCCCCAGCGCGTGCCGTCACCCAGCGCGTCCTGCAATTGCCGCCCCTGCCACGCGGTGTTGATGACCAGCTCAATGAATCCCGCCCGTGCCAGCGCCTCGATTTGCCAGACGATGATGGGTTTGCCCGCGAGCAGCAACAATGGCTTGGGGGTGTGGTCGGTGAGCGGCTTCATGCGATGGCCGCGCCCGGCGGCAAAAATCATGACACGATGATTCATTTGCCAAACACAAGCAATGATGCGGCGTTTGACAGATAAATGCCTGAAAACCCGCTCCAAAAATTGAGTTTCACTATTTTCTGCGGCTTCAAAACGACACGCCCGATATCCGCACCAAACCGTCGTCTATTTTGAGCGCGTCAAACAGCCGCGCCAGCGGGAACAATTCGCTGTAACGCTCGCAGCATTTGCGCACATAACGCGCAAAGCGCGGCGTGTCGGCGAGATAGCGCGGTTTGCCGTCGCGGTAATTGATGCGCGCAAAAATGCCCATGACCTTGAGGTGGCGTTGCAGCGCCATCCACTCGACATCGCGGTAAAACGCGCCAAAATCATCCGGCACCGGCAGCCCGGCTTTGCGGGCTTTTTCCCAGTAGCGCACGGTGCCATCGAGGATGCGTTCCTCCTCCCAGGAAATAAACGCATCCCGCCACAGGCAGGCGATGTCGTAGCCCACCGGGCCATACAGCGCATCCTGGAAATCAAGCACACCGGGGTTCGGCGTGGACACCATCAGGTTGCGCGGCATGAAATCGCGGTGGACATACACCTGCCGCTGCGCGAGATTCGATTCGAGGATGCGCGCAAACACGCTGTCCAGTGTTTCCTGTTGCGTGGCGTTGAGCGTCACCTGCAAATGTTTGCCGATGTACCAGTCGGGGAACAATGAAATCTCCCGCCGCAGCACCGCCACGTCATAGGCGGGCAATTCGCCGGGGCGCGAGGCAAGCTGCCATTTCACCAATGCATCGGTGGCGTCACGCATCAGGGCATCAACATTGGCGTCGTTGGCGACATCCAGATAGGTCTGCAGGCCCATGTCGGTGAGCAGCAGAAATCCACGATCCAGATCCTGGGCGTGGATCACCGGCGTGTTCATCCCGGCATCCGCCATCATTTTGGCGATGCGCACAAACGGGCGGCAATTCTCCTGTGGCGGCGGGGCGTCCATGGCGATGTATGTGCCAGCCGCATGGGTTATGCGAAAATAGCGGCGAAAACTGGCGTCCGCAGTGGCGGGTGCCAACACTCCCTCCCCCACGCCGCGCCCGACTGCTTTCACCACGTCATCAGACAACAGCCACGCCGACAATTCCCGCAGGCGCAAATCCTCGGATTCGATTGATTTCATTTTTTCTTCCAAAAATAGTGCCGAAATTTTATCATCATGCCCGTGCCTCCCGTGCCTCTCGGACGTTCGCACCGACTGGCTGGTGGCCGCAAATTGGCATGGTATTGGTACTGGCATTGGCGGGTGCCGGTGGCGCGGTGACGGCGCAGGCCACCCAGCCGTTGTCGCAGGCCGAGCTGGACGAGGCAATCCGCGCCGGACTGAAATTCGAGAAAACGCTGCCCGCGCCCGGTGCCAACACCCCGCGCAACCGCGCCGTCCGCATCATCGACGCCAACCAGATCGAGGGCGTAGTGCAACAGCGTGTCACCGCCAGCGGCAATGTGGTGTTGACCCAGGACACGCTCAGGCTCACGGCGGACCAGGTTGGTTTCGACAAATTGACCGACACCGTCACCGCGGGCGGCGCAATCAAACTGGAGCGCGGCGGCGATGTGATCACCGGCAACGAACTGAGCCTGCGGCTCGACACCGACCGGGGTTTTGTCACGTCCCCCACTTACATTTTTTCCACCAGCCCGACCCGTCCGTCGCAGCGTTTCACCGCGCACGGCAAAGCCGAGCGCATCAATTTTGAAGGCGAAAACCAGGAACGCCTGTTCCATGCCGAGTACACCACCTGCACGCCAGGTGCCAACGAATGGCAACTGAAAGTGCGCGAATTGGCGCTTGACCGCGGCAACAACATTGGCACTGCCATCGGCGGCCATGTGGAATTCAAGGGTGTGCCGATCATGTATGTGCCGGTGATGACCTTTCCGCTCAACAACGAACGCAAGTCGGGATTTTTGCCGCCGTCATTCGGCTCGTCGTCCCGCAGCGGCTTTGAGCTGGCGCTGCCGTATTACTGGAATATCTCCACCAGCACCGATGCCACCCTCACGCCAAAAATCTTCACCCGCCGCGGTTTGCAACTGGGCGGGGAATGGCGTTATTTGCGCCAGACCGCCGTCGGCCAGATCGACAGCGAATTTTTGCCCAATGACCGTGTCAGCCGCAGCAACCGCCACTTCGGCTCATGGCGGCATTTTCAAAACCTCGACCCCGTGCTGGGGTTTTTGGGCGGCCTTGGCCGGGGCTGGAGCGCCAACATCAATGCGCAGCGGGTGTCCGATGACGATTATTTTCGTGACCTGTCCACGCGCATCGCCAACACCGCCCAAACCCACCTGCCGCGTGACGCGGCGCTGAACTACGCCTCGGATTTTGGCAACCTGAATCTTCGCGCGCTCAATTTCCAGACTCTGCAGGATCCGCTGGCACCGGTTGTCACGCCCTACAAACTCGCGCCGCAGCTTGCCTTCAACGCGCGTCCGGCGCGGTGGCAGGGATTGGAAATGAACACTTTCGGCGAATACACCGATTTTCGCCATCCCACCCTGGTGAATGGCCGGCGTCTGTTGATTTATCCGTCGCTCGCCTATGCCATCAAACAGCCCTATGCCTTTGTCACGCCGAAAATCGGCTACCACGTCACGCGTTACGACCTCACCCAAAACACCGGCGGCTTCCAGGGCGGTATCCGCTCGCTGCCCATTGTCAGTGTGGATTCCGGCCTGGCCTTCGAGCGCCCGATTGCCGTTTTTGGCCGGTCGGTGACACAAACGCTGGAACCGCGCCTGTTTTATTTGTATGTGCCGTTCCGCGACCAGGCCAGGCTGCCGCAATTTTCCACCTCGGAAACCGATTTCAATTTCGCGCAGATATTCAATGAAAACCTGTTTGTCGGCGGCGACCGCATTTCCGACGCGCGCCAGTTGACGGCGGCGGCCACCACCCGTTTCATCGAAAACGCCACCGGCATCGAGCGCCTGCGCGCGGCCATCGGCCAACGCTATTATTTCCAGCCGCAGTTGGTGTCGCTGTCCGGCAGCACGCTGGGCATCACACCAGGCGCAACGGGTGCGACGGGCGCCGCCAGCCGCTCCGATGTGTTGTTTGCCGTCAGCGGACAGGTTTCCGATCACTGGTCGCTCGATTCAAGCTTCCAATATTCGGCCAGCACCACCCAGTTTCAAAAATCCAACATTGCCGCGCGCTACCATGCCGACGGCGGTCGCCTCATCAATTTTTCCTACCGCTATACCCGCGAGGCACTCAAACAGGTTGATATATCCACCCAATGGCCGTTTGGCCGCGCCGCGCCGGGATGGACCTTGCTCGCCCGCGCCAACCACTCGCTGCAGGATCGCCGCCTGCTCGAAGGCCTGATTGGGGTCGAGTATAATCAGGGCTGTTGGGAAATGAGGGTTGTTGCACACCGTTTCACCACCGCAACCAACCAATATTCCAACTCCATTCAACTGCAATTGGAGTTGAAAGGTCTGTCAAAACTGGGCATCAACCCGTTTGACACCATCAAGCAAAACATTGCCGGTTACCGGCGCTCGGATGACAGGTAGTGTCATGCTGCAATTTTTTTTGAATTTATGCGGGTGATCACCTTATATGGCTCCTTTCCCCATTTTCATGGAGGAAGGGGTCACACGCTGTGATTCACCCAAGTTGGCATCACCCCGTCTTTTTCGCATGGATGTTGATATGAAATCCCCTGTATTCCAAATTCTGTTTATCTGTCTGGTCGCATCACCCCTGGCCTACGCGCAATCCCCCATCCTGCCGGGTGAGCCGACACCAAAACTCGACACACGCCTGACCTTGCCTGCGCGGCAGGGTGGCGTCATCCAGGTGGATCGCATTGTCGCGGTGGTCAACAACGAAGTCATCACCAACGGCGAATTGGCCGAACAAATGGCAATGATCGCGCGCAACCTGCAAAAAGCCGGGACCGCGCTGCCGCCGCAGGATGTCATGCAAAAACAACTGCTCGAGCGCATGATCAATGATCTGGTGCAAGTGCAGGAAGCCAAGGAAACCGGCATCCGCGTGGATGACAGCACACTCGACAAAACCCTGCAACGCATCGCCGACGAAAACAACGTGTCGATGACCGAATTCCGCCGCCTGCTGGAGCAAGACGGCATCACCTGGCAAAAATTCCGCGAAGACATCCGCGGCCAGGTGGTCATGTCGCGGCTGCGTGAACGTGAAGTCGAAGGCAACATAGCCGTGACCGAGGCCGAGGTTGATACCCAGTTGGCGCTGGAAGCCCGCGACCAAAGCACCAGCCAGGAATTCCGGCTGGCACACATTCTGGTGCTGGTGCCCGAACAGGCCACCCCGCAACAAATCGATACCCGCCGCAAACGCGCCATGCAGGCGCTGGGCGAATTGCGCAAGGGTGCCGAGTTTGCGCAGATGTCGGCACAATTTTCCGACGCCCCCGATGCCTTGCAAGGCGGCAACCTGGGCTGGCGCGAATCCAACCGGCTGCCGGCGATTTTTCTCGAAGCGATGAACACCCTGAAGCCGGGTGAGACCTCGGATATTCTGCGCTCGCCAAACGGCTTTCATATCGTCAAGCTGCTCGACAAGCGCGGCAAGGG